>CAYJGN010000004.1:31312-34884 GCA_964369635.1 uncultured Oscillospiraceae bacterium | reverse complement strand
TTTAATCGCGTCAAAAATTCACCTCTTTTGCCAGTTGTTGCCATAAGTATTATCTATTATATATTTTTTTGTAAAAAAGTACAACCCACTGATATTTTATGATATACTTAATAAATGACTAATATATGTTAAAATATGGAGGTATACTATGAAAACCGATATTGAAATCGCTAAAAGTTGCGAGATGAAACCGATAGTTTCTATTGCCGATGAAATTGGCATTAAAAATGAAGAACTCGAGCCATATGGTCATTATAAAGCTAAAATTTCAGAAAAAGCATTTAAAAGATTATCTGAAAACACCGATGGCAAACTCATTCTTGTAACAGCAATAAACCCAACTCCTGCAGGTGAGGGAAAAACCACCACCACCGTAGGCCTTGGTCAGGCGATGAAAAAGATAGGCAAAAACGCAGTTCTTGCTCTTCGTGAACCTTCTCTTGGACCTGTTTTCGGTATAAAAGGAGGGGCCGCTGGCGGCGGGTATTCTCAAGTTGTTCCAATGGAGGATATAAATCTTCATTTCACCGGTGATATGCATGCTATAACCTCTGCAAACAACCTTCTCTGCGCTTTAATAGATAACCACCTGCAACAGGGCAACGAGCTTTCCATAGACCCGAAAACTATAATTTTCAAGCGCGTTTTAGATATGAACGATAGAGCCCTTCGCAATACTATAGTCGGTATGGGCGGCAGACTTGATGGCGTTGTCCGCCAAGATTCTTTTACCATTACCGTTGCAAGCGAGATAATGGCTATTCTATGCCTCTCTGATAATCTATCGGAGCTTCGCGCTCGAATTTCAAATATTTTAATTGGGTACAGATATGATAGAAGTCCTGTTTTTGTAAGAGATTTATCAGTTGAGGGGGCTATAACAACCCTTCTAAAGGACGCTATAAACCCAAACCTTGTTCAGACCCTTGAAAATACCCCTGTTATAATCCACGGTGGTCCATTTGCAAATATCGCCCACGGCTGCAACAGCATAAGAGCTACCAAACTTGCGCTAAAACTCGGCGACTACTGCATAACTGAAGCTGGTTTTGGAAGCGATCTTGGAGCTGAGAAATTCCTCGATATTAAATGCGCAACAAAGGGCCTTTCTCCCGCATGCGTTGTTTTAGTTGCAACGGTTCGAGCGCTTAAATATAACGGTGGTCTTAAAAAAGAAGAGCTAACTGCACCAAACCTCGAAGCTCTCAAAAAAGGAATCGTCAATCTTGAGAAGCATATTGAAAATATGAGTCTTTATGGTCTTCCCGTCGTAGTTGCTATAAACCGTTTTTATACCGATAGCGATGAAGAGCTTGCCTTTATCGAAAATTTCTGCAAAGAAAAGGGGGTTTTGGTATCTCTTTGTGAGCATTTTGCAAAGGGCGGCGAGGGCGCTATTGATTTAGCGCAGAAGGTTGTCGTAGCCTGTGATAGCAAATCGCAGTTTAAACCTCTTTATTCTTCTGATATGAACCTTTACCAAAAGATAGAGAAAATTGCAAAGGATATTTATGGCGCAGACGGTGTTTCATATGCACCAGCCGCAAAGAGAGTTTTAGATACTGCTGACTGCGTTGGAGCCGAAAATTTCCCTGTATGCGTTGCTAAAACACAGTATTCCCTCTCAGATAACCCTGCTCTTCTTGGCAAACCGAGCGGTTTTACTATAAACGTTAAAGAGGTGAAACTCTGCACAGGAGCGGGCTTTGCAGTTGTTCTGACGGGTGATATCATGACGATGCCAGGACTTCCAAAAAAACCGGCGGCGCTCTCGATAGATATAGATAACGACGGCAATATATCGGGGCTATTCTAATGGTATATCATATAAATAATTTAGAGGAAACTGCCCTTTTTGCCGATTCTTTTGCAAGCCTTATAAACTATGGCGATTTTTTCGCTTTTAGGGGTGACCTTGGGAGCGGAAAGACGACCTTTGTCTCATCGGTTTTAAAATCAATTGGCTATACTGGCGAGGTAACAAGCCCTACATTTAATATTGTCCATGAATATGATAGTATTCCGCCCGTTTACCATTTTGACCTCTATCGAATTGAAGATGAAGAAGAGCTTTATTTTATAGGTTTTGATGATTATCTAACAAACGATGCAGTCATATTTTGCGAATGGAGCGAGCGGCTATGCGACTATCTGCCAAATGATGCTATCACTATTGATATTAAAAAGACGGGTGAAAATAGCCGCACTATCGAAATAATTGGAGATGAAAGATTTGAAGATATTGAGTTTTGACAGCTCAGGAATTGTCTGCACTGCCGCTGTTTTAGATGGCGATATAGTTTTAGCTCAGAAAAGCATAAATAAAGAGCGCACCCATTCAGAAACGCTACTACCGATGATTGATGAGGTACTACAAGAGGCAAAAACAAAAATCTGCGATATTGAGAAAATTGCCGTTTGCGCAGGTCCCGGCTCATTTACCGGTATACGTATAGCAGTTGCAACAGCGAAAGGGATTGCAGCACCGTTTGATATCCCCTGTGTTGCCGTCTCGTCTATGAGTGCTATCGCACACAGCGCTTCTGATTTGCCTGAGAGTTGCATTATCTCTCCTGTTTTAGATGCACGTCGGACAAACTTCTATAATGCAATCTTTGAAAAAAACGGCGATAATATAACAAGGCTTTGCCCTGATAGGCTTATTTCTGCAAAAAAACTTGATGAAGAGCTTGAAAATTATAAAAAAGAGATTTTTTTGGTTGGAGAGGGCGCTAATTTATGCTATAATATTTTAGAAAATAAAAATAATATAACACTCCCGAAAGAGGGTATGCGAGATATCACAGCGCAAGGGGTTGCAAAAGCTTCAAAAGATGATGTTGCAATAAGTTCTGCTGATATCCTCCCCTACTATATAAGACCGACACAGGCAGAACGGGAGTATTTAAAAAAACAGAAAACGGAGGAATAAAAATGGTTATTGCAGTTGGAAGCGATCACGGAGCATTTGATTTAAAGGCTGAGGTTGTAGCTCATCTAAAGGGGCGCGGCATTGATGTTATCGATGTTGGCACTCATACAAACGAGAGTTGCGACTACCCAGATATAGCAAAAGCTGGTTGCGAGAAGGTTATTTCTGGTGAAGCGGAGAGGGTTATTCTTCTCTGTGGAACAGGTATTGGTATCTCAATAGCGGCAAATAAGATAAAAGGAATAAGGGCTGCTTGTTGTAGCGATTATTTTAGCGCTAAATTCACAAGACTTCATAACGATGCAAATGCCCTATGCATGGGTGGCCGTGTTGTTGGGGTAGGACTTGCGCTCGAGCTTGTTGATATATTTGTTGATACCGAGTTTGAGGGCGGCAGGCATCAAAATAGAATAGATAAAGTTTCAGCATTGGAGGCATAAAATGAATAAAAACGTATTTATAATGGATCATCCGCTAATAAAGCATAAGGTTTCGCTTCTTCGCTCGAAAAATACAGGCTCTAAAGAGTTTCGTGAGCTAATTTCGGAAATCGCAATGCTTATGTGCTATGAGTCAACAAGGGATTTACCGCTAAAAGAAGTCGAAATGGAAACCCCTATCTGCCGATGCAAAACGCAAG
>CAYJGN010000004.1:0-31302 GCA_964369635.1 uncultured Oscillospiraceae bacterium | reverse complement strand
ATACCAATTTTAAGAGCTGGCCTTGGCATGGTTGACGGTGTTCTAAAACTTGTTCCAGCTGCAAAAGTTGGACATATCGGACTTTACCGCGACCACGATACCTTAGAGCCGGTTGAATACTACTGTAAGCTCCCTGAAGATATAAACGAGAGGGACGTTATAGTGCTTGACCCGATGCTTGCAACAGGCGGAAGCGCTGTGGACGCTATAACTCAGATAAAAAAACGCGGCGCTACAAATATCAAATTTATGTGCATAATAGCGGCGCCAGAAGGCATTGAGGCAGTTTCAACAGCGCATCCTGATGTTCAGATATTCTGCGGAAACTGCGATGAGAAGCTAAATGAAATCGGCTATATCGTGCCGGGTCTTGGCGATGCCGGAGATAGAATTTTCGGAACTAAATAGAATTTCTTTAAAAGAGGCTACCGTATGATAGTCTCTTTTTATTTTTATCTTTGCTCTGAATTTTGATACTGCTATATCCCCCCTCGCCCCCGCCCGCAGAGGCGATTTTTTAAAATCGCCGAAATCGAGCGAAGCTCGATTAAACGCACGTTGTGCGTTTTCTGCGGGCGGGGGTGTTGCAATCATTAAAAGCTATCAATCATTATAAAAAAATAAACCGCAGTTTTCAATTGACAATATGACAAAAGGCGGTACCAATTTAGCTTGGTACCGCCTTCATCTATTTAACTTAATTAATTTCGCAGACTAATCTATCTTTTTATCATAAAGCCTTGCCGCATTGAGAACAACAAGTACCGAGCCAACATTATGAACAAGAGCGCCTGTCGTTGGATTTAAAAGACCCATAACTGATAGGATAATCGCTACAAAGTTTATCGCCATCGAGAGTATGATGTTGAATTTTATCGAGAAAATAGTTGCATTTGAGAGTTTTTTGATGTACGAGATTTTCGATATATCGTCACCCATAATAGCTATATCCGCAGCATCTATTGCTATATCGCTCCCCATAGTTCCCATAGCAACGCCGACTGTTGCTGTTTTGAGTGCCGGCGCATCATTAACGCCATCTCCAACCATGCAAACCCCTTCGTTTTTATCAACCATCTCTTTTATTGCTGCAACTTTATCTTCAGGGAGAAGCGATGAATATACCTTTGAAATCGAAACTTTTTTAGCGATAAAATTCGCACTCTTTTCATTATCTCCTGTGAGCAGCATCGTTTTTTCAATTCCAGCTGATTTTAAATTCTCAATCGCTTTTATCGAGGTATCTTTAATCTCATCAGATAGCCCAACAACACCGATAATCCGCTCATTAGTAGCCGCAATAATAACAGCTTTCCCCTCTCCGCGAAGCCTATCAATAATCTCTGAAGCCTCAGTTGTTATCTCAACTTTTGCCTCTTCAGCTATCAATTTTTCATTTCCACAGTAATAAGTTGTTCCACCTATCTCTGCGCAAACTCCCTTACCAACGTTCATTGAAAAGTTGCTTATTTCCGATTGCTCTACTCCATTATCCTTTGCATATCGAACAACAGCTTTTCCGATAGGATGCTCTGAGCGACTCTCAACAGTTGAAACTATCGCTAAAAGCTCATTTTCACTAACGTCAAATCCGTATGCATCGCTCACTGTTAGTTTGCCTTTTGTTATCGTACCTGTTTTATCAAATGCGACGGCAGAAACTGCTCCCATACGCTCAAGCGCCTCACCTGATTTTATCAAAACGCCCTTTTTAGTCGCCTGACCAATTGCCGCCATAATAGAAGTTGGCGTTGCAAGAGCAAGTGCACAGGGACAGAAAACAACAAGCACCGTTACCGCTCGCACCAATGCATCATCAGGTTGTGCAAACCCATAAGCTAAAATTAAATAAGTAGCAATCGCTATTAAAACGGCAATAGGTACAAGCCAAGTTGCCCATTTATCAACGATTTTTTGCATAGGTGCTTTATTATTTTCAGCCTCTTCAACAAGCTTTATCATCTTTTGAAGAGATGAGTTTTCAAATGATTTTGTAACGCGAACATCAACCGAGCCGTGTCTGTTTATTGTTCCTGTGTAAACCTCATCATCGACCGCCTTATCAACAGGGAGACTTTCTCCTGTCATAATGCTCTGATCAACTGTTGTATTTCCTACTAAAACAATACCGTCAGCAGGAAAACTCTCTCCCGGTAAAACCCTTATTAAATCATCTCTTTTTATATCTTTTGCATCAACTTCGCGCTCACCATCAGCGGTTATAACACGGCCCTTTGTCGGAACTAAGTTCAGTAGCTTCTCAATTCCTTTTTTTGCTTTCTCAACCGTTCTATCCTCAAGCCATGCACCAATAGCCATTATAAACGCAACCTCACCAGCTGCAAATATATCGCCTATGTAGATAGCAGCTATCATAGCTATTGTTATTAAAAGCGCTGAGCTGACAAATCGTTGCTTTACAACTCTCGAAATAGCAAGATATGCAAGCGGGATTCCAGATATTATAATAGACCCCCACGCAAAACTTACCATAAAAGCGTTTTCAGCTCCTGTCGAAAGTGGAATTATATATTCACCAACAAAACTTACCGCAAGGCAAATTCCCGATACCCACATCATCGGTACCGAATTTAAAAATTTATCAATCTTTGCAAACATTATCCATCTTCCTCTCTTATATCGTCTTTGAAAATTGGTTGAGCGCCGAGATTAACTTATCTATCGTATCATCCTCATTGCCCTCTTTTATTCCATCAAGTATACAGTGATGCATATGCCCTTCAAGTATCGTCTGCCCTGTTTTATGAAGCGCCGATTTCACAGCACCAATCTGAATTAAAATATCTTCACATGGTTTATCCTCTTCTACCATCTTCATAATACCACGAACCTGACCCTCAATTCTCTTTAGCCTTTTATTAACCGCTTCAACATCCATACATCGTTTCATGAATTTCTGTCTCCTTTCATTATACCCTTAGGGGGTATAGGTATATTATATGCAGATATTATAATTTGTCAATAGATTTTTTGGATTGTTGTAAAAAAAGTTTCGTGATATAATAAGATTAACAACTAAAAGGAGGATGTTAATTATGGCAAATGCAGGATATGTTGGAACTCCGCATAATAGTGCGGCTAAAGGTGATATTGCAAAAGGTGTTTTAATGCCGGGGGATCCTCTCCGCGCAAAATTTATTGCAGAAAATTTCTTGACAGACGCTAAATGCGTAAATGAAGTACGTGGAATGCTCGCATACACAGGTAAATATAAAGGTGAAACTATTTCAGTTATGGGTAGTGGTATGGGTATGCCTTCTATCTCTATTTATGCGCATGAGCTTTATGACTACTATGACGTTGATAAAATCATAAGAATCGGTACATGCGGATGCTTTGATATGGACGTTGAAGTTGGAAGCGTATTTTTAGCACAGGCCGCAAGCACCAACAGCAATATTAATCATAGAATTTTTAATGCAGACTATGCGGCTATTTCGGATTTCGAGATGCTTTACACCGCATATAACGTTACAAAAGAAAAAGGTATCAACGTTAAAGTTGGTAATGCTCTATCTTCAGATACCTTCTATGGCGATAATCCTGAAGAATGGAAAACTTGGGCGAGATACGGCGTTTTAAACGTTGAGATGGAGGCGAATGCCCTCTTCACCCTCGCCGCTAAATTCAAAAAGCGCGCACTCGCTATGTTCACAATAAGCGATCATATCCTAACAGGTAAAGACCTAACTCCAACCGAGCGCCAAACAGCGCTTAACGATATGTTCACTATTGCACTTGAGACTATTATAAGAACATAATATTTATATCTTAAGAGACCGATTAAATTCGGTCTCTTTTTTTGCGCTTTGATTCTCAGGATATATTTTCAGATGCAGTTTTAACTGCCAATAAAATGAACAGCGTTGATATAAGCTGATATTTTAATGAAACGGCAGTACCGCCGCCCACAGCTTGCCGCACTAAGAGTGCGGCAAAGTCGAACTCCGTTCGACCAAGGCGAGCCTTAAGGCTCGCTGCTGCGGGCGGCGGCTCTCAGAATTCATATACAATATGCCAGAACTTCAAATGCCAGATACCAAAGCTTCAGAGACCAAAAAAGAAACCCATAAAATTAAAAAAACAAAAAACAGTTGACAAAGTTTTTTGATAGATGTATAATTCATTTGTAAGGTGGTTAGTTACTCAACTAACTAACCATATAGGAGGTGATGATTTGAGGATAGATGAAAGGTTACCGGAGCCTATTTTTATCCAGATAGCAAATAATTTAGAAGAGGCAATATTAAAAGGAATATACAACGAAGAGAGCCAAATTCCATCAACAAACGAACTGTCAGCGCTTCTTGCGATAAATCCTCAAACTGTACTCAAGGGGATGAACATTCTTGTATCAGATGAAATTATCTATAAGAAACGTGGTGTTGGGATGTTTGTTTGCAGTGGAGCAATAGGCAAAATCAAAAAAAAGCGCGAAGAGATGTTCTATGAAAGATTTGTTCGTCCGCTTATAAATGAGGCGAAAAGTTTAGATGTTTCCTTAGATGAAACGGTAAAAATGCTTGAAAAGGGGTATACAAATGAGAGCGATAACAGTTAAAAACTTATCAAAAAAATTCAAAAAAGTTTCTGCATTAGACGGTGTAACCACGACTTTTGAGTTTGGAAAAATATATGGTTTACTTGGTAGAAATGGCGCAGGTAAATCAACTCTTATAAAAATAATGACAAACAGAATATTTGCAGATAGTGGCAGTATTGAAATCGAGGGAGAAACGACCTGCGAAAACCCAAATCTTCATAATCTTATCTATTTTATGACCGAAGAAAATTTTTATTCAACGATGAGGATAAAGCTAATTTTCAATACAACTGAGAGCTTTCACGAAAGATTTGATAAGGCAAAAGCATATGAATACGCAGCGCTTTTTGGCCTAAACACAAAACAAAAATTTTCAAACCTATCAACAGGGTATAAAAATATTTTAAAGCTTATTATTGCCCTCTGCATTGATGTTCCGTATCTTGTTTTTGATGAGCCGGTAGTTGGACTTGATGCATACCATCGCGAGCTTTTCTACAAACTGCTCCTCAAATGCTATGGCGAGGGAGAGCGGACAATTATCCTTGCAACTCATCTTATAGAAGAGGTTTCATCTATAGTTGAGGATATAGTTATAATTAATAACGGCAAAGTTTTAATCTGTGATAATGTTGAAAATCTAACCGCGCGTGGTTATAGCGTCGGCGGTGCGCCACAGCTTGTTTCAAATTACACAAAAAATAAAAACGTTATAGATACCGAAGAGATTGGTGGTCTTAAAATCGCTTATATTTTGGAGGATAGGCCGGAAGAGATTGACCCTTCGCTTATCATATCGCCACTCAGCTTGCAAAAGATATTTGTTAGATTAACAGGAGGTAATGAGAATGAACGCATCAGCTAAAACTAAAAAGATGGTTTTATATATGCTGTCTATTGTCCTTAAAAATATCGCTATTTTTATTGGTATTATGATATTTTGTAGCGCCCTTGGCATTAGTCTGGTAACGATTTCGGTGTCTGGCACAAATAGTGAGACTTATGGATATTTTGATTTTGTAACAGCGTCGCTTATATTTATGGGCTTTGTCGGCGTTAGCGGTTTTTCAGAGGATTTTAAGCTGTTTATGCAAAACTGCTTTACAAGAAAAGAGATATTCCGCGCGCAAATAGTTTACTTTTTGACGACATCATTTATCCTCTCGGCTATAATTATGAGCTTAGTAACAATTTTCTCATCACTAACAGATGCACTTAAAGTGACCGGCATTTTCGGACAGATATACAGAGGAGAGATAGGAATTTTAACCGAGTTTTTCATAACATTTTTAGCGACATTTATAGTGGCTGTTGTTTCGTATCTCATAACGATTTTGTTTAACAGATATGATAAGAAAAAGGTAGGGCTTGCTTTTGTTCTTGCTTTTTTGGTGATAGTATCTTTTTTCACAACGATAGTAGCGATTATTCCAAAAGATATAATGCGCGCTATATTTGATGGTCTTGCATTTGCATTTG
Organism: uncultured Oscillospiraceae bacterium; assembly: GCA_964369635.1. Taxonomy (GTDB): domain Bacteria; phylum Bacillota; class Clostridia; order Oscillospirales; family Ruminococcaceae; genus CAYJGN01. Next base: position 25,259 of record CAYJGN010000004.1, on the reverse strand, counting down.
GGTTTACAAAAAATGGCGTTTTCCCATACCACACTATAATAACCTTCCTAATATCATCAGTAGCTTTCAGCTTTATTGGAAACCGCCTGCTTATGAAACTTGAACTTAAATAAAAAGCAGTTTTTAGAGATGTTTTTATAGCTGATAATCTTTTAAATGTTAATAATTGAAATAAAAAAACGCCCGTAAGGCGGATAATGATAAAGATAATATTAAAACTACAATTTTTTTATTCATTCAATAGACTGCGTCTATTTTCATCTACTTTTCGACTGCGAAAAGTAGCAAAAGCGTGGGGCGTTGCGCACTCGCCCCACACCCCAGAGCGCCGTGCACGACTGCTCGCATTTTAAAAATAACTATATCGCTCGAAGTAGACTGTTCACCTATCGGTGAACGATACTCGCGATATGTATTTTTAGAAAAAGCTCCGAATATGTGGCTTTGTTAGTGCATTTGTCCTTAGCTTTGTTTTACCAATTAAACAATTAAGTTTCAAATAAAAAAGCCCTGTGAATATTAAATTCACAGGGCTTTTTGTTACAAGTTTCTTTACGAGTATCCGCCGTAAGGGCGTTTTTTTAAGTGAGCTAAAAATCTTTTATTATCTTAAACCTTGCAACTATTATAGCTTAATAAACTCCAGTTGACGGTGAAACAGGAACTGGTGTTGGTAATGGAGTTGGAGTTACAGAAAGTCCTGCATATAGGTAAGCGCTTCTTATATTCGCGCTTAAACCTGTGCCGGTATCAAGCATTTCATCAAGTCCATAAACATTAAACGATGCATTACCGCTTGCATCAACTGTTGCGTAATATGTTGCTAAAAAATCATCCATACTGGTCAACATAAGCGCAACCCTATCACCTGCTTTAAGACCACTATAAGTAAGTGTTGTGTATTGGATATTGTTAAACGCATTCGGTATAGCGCTAAAATCAAAAGCTGGGTCAGATGAGTGGTATCTTAAGCCATGAGCCGCTATAAGTGTTCCACTTGTAGGTATCGGTGAAGGCATACCACTTCCCGCTGTTCTAACGGTATCCATAAGAATTTGAGTAGCTGTTAAATCAGTTATATCAACTGTGATATTTGCAGCACCTGTTGCTAAGCCAGCTGCAGCCGCCGCCACATCCGGCACAGTTATATCTATCGCCGAAACATCATATTCTGGAACTGTTGCAAGAGGAAGTGTTCCTATAAGAGTTGGGTCAAATGTCATAGAGCCTGTCCGCATAGCATACCCATAAGCTTCGGCTGTAGAGTCTGGCGTATAGCTAAAAGAATATGTTGTTTGCTCTGTTGGAACTATTACTCGAGTAACACTACCATAAGTACCATTAACAGTTTCTCTTGCAAATTCTGTTGGTGTTGCACCATTAACCGATTGCATAATAACTATTTCACCGGTTGAATGCTCTCGAATACCATCAACTATTACCTCAATATTGTTTGTGGAATAATTCGACGCAACTCTTATATGCATACCACTACTATTTTCATCTTCAACAATTTTAAAAATGGTAATCTGAGCTGTTGAAATTTCATTTGCAGTGTCGGTAAAAGTTGCTCTCCAAGTTATATCTGTTGTTACCGGTACTATATCATGCTCCATGCTATAACCGGTAAAAGTTGCATCTACCGCTGTACCCGCACCATTTACATAAGTAATATTCGAAGGGTCGGTAGTAAAATACCCTATTGTAAGAGTTCCTTCTGGTGAGGTTGTTCCATTCCACTCATCTGCATCAACATTTAATATCATCTTACCTGGATTTGTAAGTGGGTCGGCAACTTTTTCAATTGATATACTAAAACTTGAAAGTGGTGCCGCAAACGCTGGAATCTGCATTGCTAAAATCATTGCCATTATCATTGCAACTGCCAAAAGTCTCTTTGCTCTGTTTTTAATCATTTTTTTCTCCTTTATTTTAGTATTTTCTGCATATAATAAGTATACTTTACTAAAACATTTTATTCAACAATTTTTCTTATTTTTCAATCGTTATTTTAACCAAATTTTTCTTATTGCTTTTGCTAATTTCCTCTCTTTTGACAAGCCTTTCTTTTTATGATAAAATACTAAAAAAGTTTTAGGAGTTTTTTTATGTCTCAAACATCACATAAATCATCTATAAATAGAAGATTAAAAGCATTTTTAGCCGCTGTTATTTTCATTGTCTTTGCGGTTATTTCACAAGCAACACCGCTTAAAGTTTTTGCAGAGAGCGAGCCTTTATCAGATAATCCAAAATCAAGCGAAGATATCTTTTTTATAACTGATGTTGATTATCAGTCTGCCTTATCAGATGATATTGACCTTGCAAATCTTGCATCTCAAAATAGCGATACTTTAGGATATATGCAAATTCCAGATACCAATATAAGCTACCCTATAATGCGTGGTGTTGATAATATAAAATATCTCACGACCAATTTCGAGGGTGAATATGACCCGTTTGGCGCTCTCTTTTCAGATATGCTAAACAGCGATAGTCTGCAAGACCCAATAACCGTTATTTATGGGCATTATATAAGTGGTATGGCGCCTGAGCGTGCAGTTTTTTTCACCGAACTTCATAACTACCGAACTGAAGGCTACCTTGATGACCATAAGTATATTTATATGAACACCCCAAGTGGAAACTATATTTATGAGGTTGTCGCTACCGTTATAAATGATAACTACAATGTTCTTTATAACATCGATCTTGAAAACAATAGCTATTCTGTCCGCGATCAGACAAACGAAGCAGATATCCAGAGTTTTATCGACCATATAGCAAATCTGCCCGACGAAACAGCTTATAGAAACTTAGAGGATGTTTCCACTGATGATAACCTTCTCGTCCTCTCGACTTGCATGATGGCTGGCGAGTCATCTGATAACAGATATATGGTAATCGGAAAGCAAATTAATAAAAAAAGCTACGGTATAGCGAAAGCTTTTCTAAATAGCTAATATAAAATTTTACCTAAATTTTAAAAAGCGATGTGATATAATCTCACATCGCTTTTAATTTTTGCATCTCTTATTGCATAAAAAACTCGGTCAATATATTTGTCACTATAAGCTCTCCAGATATATCTCTTGCAACGAGGCTTATCTCAATGCTTTCGTTTAGAATATCTATATCAGGGCCAAATGCATAGCATTCAAAGCTGCCATCGGGCTCTATAAAAATTCCATAAGATGTTCTGCCATCTTTCGTCTCGATATTTAGATAGAGCTCCTGATATCTCAAAAGCTGCTCTTCATTTAACATACCCTTGATATTAAGGGTATCACTCGTTGGAACATTTACATACCCCTCAGGTAACTCTGCATAGAAAAACTGCGAAATATCCACCTCGTTTATCTGCGCATTTTCTTCATCTATCGGCTCTATAATTTCGCTAAGCGGTCTTGTAAACTTCACAAAATCAAGTCGTATTCCATTTGATAGTTCGGCGGTTTCAATCATTGATACCGATATATCTGCACCATAATGATCAATTAGATAGTCGTGCAACCTTAGGCTGTAAACTGTGAGGGTGTTTTGATTTTCAATTAGCGCCTCTAATGGATTATCTATATCATATTTCAGAAGCCTATCGTAGGTCGCGGGACTTCTAACATCCCAACCGCCAAGAAAGAAGAGATTTTCTGCTGTTTTTGCATCAGTTGGAATAAAAATTGGAATGTTAGTTGAGGGCATAAATGTTATACCATCGCTTATTGTCAGCAGATATGCAGTATCGCTATTTTTCTCTAAATAATCATAGAACAGAGTGGCAACTTGCGGATATTCTTGTCCGAAATATTCATCCTCTGCCTTCTTAATATTTTCATTAAATCCTTTGAAAATACTGCTAAATATCGGAAAGGTGAAAACCGCTAATATTAAAACCATAAGAAATGACGCTACCGCTTCTATCCTATTTAATCTTTTAGTACCTTCACCTTGGTTGTTTTCTCCAATTAGCATCGTTGCTATTAAAATTATATATAAAAAGACAGGGTCTACCGCTCGCGGAAGTATCCTTCCCTGTATAGCTAAAAAGACGATATAAGCAAAGGCGCAAAAAAGAAATACCGGCAGATACAGTTTCTTCATACCTTTTGCATGAATCAATATGGCTAAAATGAACAGGGCAGCAAAAAGAAACATATCACCTTTACCCCGAAGATAGTCTACTGCCATATCTATCCCTTCGAACAGGCTATTTTCGGTATATAGGTTTTCTCGCATCTCGGTATATAACTCGGTTGTGAAGAAATTTGTATCTTCAGTTGTCCACCCGACGAAAATCATATAGTATTCATTTTCAGTTATCCCAAGTGAGCGATATTCATCCTCCGCTTCTTCATAAGTTGGGTAGTTTTCGGTATAATCTTGCACCGCACCACGCGCTTTATAATGCTCTATTGCATCGCGCTCTTCTGCGGTAAACATATTATATGAAACAACAGTAGCTATTACCGCTGCAATAAGCGCTGCAGCAGATATTATTATCGGAATTCGAATATTTATAAAAAACTGCTTTATGCTTAGTTTGTCAGTTCTTGTGAGTGCGTAAAATAGGATAAAAAGACCGGCAAACGGAAGGATTAGATATGCGATAAGGTCTCTTATCATAGCACCCCAAAACCAAACAGCCACCCCGAACAAAACCTCAATTATCGAGCAAACTTTTGCCGAAGCTCCCTTTTTTTCAAAGGTAATTATACCCTGCAAAATAAGCATAACACCTGCAACTGCCGCCGCTGCTGCTGTTCTTGTGAAGTTTATCTGAACAACTGTTGTAGCGGTAAAAAATAATATAACAAAAATCGAAATCGGCCAAAACAAAATCGGCCGCAGACGCAGACGAAGGACAAAAAGACAGATAATTAGCGAGACTGTTATCGTGATAAGTGTTACAAACGTCCAAACAGGAATGGTCGGATAGGCAGAGATAAGACTCGATATAAGAGTCGATAAAGGCTTTGAAAAAATCATTGTGAAATTTTGTCCCTCTGCCGACAACATAAACAGCGCCGCTGGATCATCGTTTGTTTCAAAATAAAGACCTATATGCAAAAAAACATAATAGCAAACAAGACCCATAACTACCGGAATAGCAAGGTTTATTATATTTTTTGCAGCTTTTTTCAAAAACAAACTCCAATCAATATCGAAGCCGCTCTCTTTCTTCGCTCTTTTAAATCTCAATATACTCACCCAAATCTTGTATTTTTATATATTCCCCATCGCTCGTTTTGGCAACTATACAAACTTCAGATGATGATATCATCTCTTCCGTTATATGAAATGCACGGCATAAAAACTCCCCTTTATCATCAACAAAAATCCTGTATGATAGCCGCCCATCAATAGTCTCTATATTTAGAAAAAGCTCTTGATATTCCTTCGCTCCATCTTTTCCCAATGCACCGCTTAGATAAAGCGCGCCACCGCCTGGTGCCACATATAGATCATCGGAATTATCAATATAATAATAGCTTTCTATAAATATATCCCCTTGCGAATACTCTGATATTTCACCCAAGATCGGCATAGAGTATTGGAAAAAGCCATATTTTAATCCTGATTCTTGAGTAATATATTTTGCAAGTGAGAGCGAAAGCTCTTGTCCATAATGCTCTCGAAGGTAGATATCAAGTTGCTCATCATACCCTGATAAAACATTTTTGTTGCTATATATCGCCTGTATAGGATTTGAAACTCCATATTCTGCCATTCCTTGATAGTTTATAGGAATTCTTGCATCCCACCCGCCGAGAAAAAACAAATTATCAAATCTCGTTATATCCGGCTGATATTTTGGTGAAATCCGCTCAGATGGCAGAAGCTCTAAAGAGTTCATAATCGGCAGGAGATACATTTCATTTTTATTTTCAGCTATCATATTGTAAAAATTATGGGCGTTTAAATTATAGTTACCCACCTTATGGTCAACTGCAAGCTCACCATTCAGCCCTTCGCCCCATTTTCTAATAATAGGCAACAAGCCGAAAATTAGCAATACTGCACAAAGAGCTATTATCGCTCCCGATTTCGCTTTTTTTAGGATATCTCTGCCCTCAAAGCGGATATCACTATATAACCCCGCAAACACAACAGCATAGAGAAGAGCAGGCTCCACCACCCTTCCCTCAACTCTCCCCAAAAAGGCAAGGAGGCAAATATATGCAAAAAGAACTGAAAACATAACTATTAATCCAATTCGTTTTTTGCGCGAGAGGATTATAAGTGATAAAAAAACAGCTATTAAAACCCTTGCATACCTATCGTTTATCATATAGTTGAAAGCTATTTCAATCGACTTTATAAAACCGGTTTCTTCATAGAGGTTTTGGCGCATCGCGAGAAATAGCTCGGTTGTGAAGAAATCGGGGTCTTCGGTAGTCCAGTCGGTAAAAATTAATGTATAGTCGTTTTCTGATATACCGAGTGCTTTATATTCCTCCATAGCCTCTTCATAACTTGGATAATTATCTGCATAATCTTGAACTGAAATGCGCGCCTTATAATATTCAATGCTTTGGCGCTCTTCTTTTGTATAGAGAAGGCCGCTCAAAAACAATATAAGTATGCCAATGAGCAGCGCCGATAAAGCGATTATAACAGGCTCTTTTGCATCGCTGATAAACTGATTTAGCTTAAAATTATCGCGCTTACTTAGTATATCTAAAACAAGAAAAAGACCGGCAAATGGTATCACCGCAAAGGCGATTTGATCTCTAATCATAGCGCCCCATAGCCAGATAAGCGTTCCGAATATAACAAAAAAAAGAGATACGACTCTATTAATTTTAAATTCCGATATCCCCTGTACTATAAGCGCTATTCCCGCAACTGCAGCAGTAGCCGCTGTCCTTGTGAAATTTATTTCGTCTATTGCAGTTACCAAAAAAAAGAAAATTACCGCAAGTGAGATAAAAACCGCATTATGCAGCTTAAATCTTCGCAGTATAACATATATCACTGCGCCAAGAGATGCTGATATTGTTATTAAAGTTATATAAATCCACCATGGTGTTTGCCCTGAAAGTCCATAGAGTACCGAGATGAGCAAAGATAAAGGTTTTGCAAAGAGAGGAGAGAAAAAGCTACCCTCTTTACCAAGTAAAATCATTGATGCTGGATCATCATTTGTTTCGTAAGAGAGAGATGATGTTATCGCAAAAATATAAAAAGCAAGCCCTATTCCAATACAGAGCAGAATTTTCGCAATATTCTTTTGTCTCTCGTTAAAACTTATCATTTAATACCTCAGGCGCAGAATTTATCATAGCTTTATATATTATATAATATTCGTTAGTTTTCTGCAATTATTATCGAATAAATCCTTCTAAATTGCTATAATATTGCACTCCCAATTTGGCAGGTAGCTCTGTCTGCGAAGGTATAATTTATATTCTGGGTTTATCTCATTTATAAGGAGCGGTATATTCCATAAATCCCCCATCTTATGATAACAAGCAACAAGAAGATTTGGTTTTTGTTTTAGCGTTTTTATCCCTCCTAAAAGAGCCTCTCGCTCGCACCCTTCAACGTCGAGCTTTATAAACGAAATACCATCAATTGCAATATCATCGAGCGTTTTAGTTGGTATCTCTATTTTCCCATCCTCAGCTACCGCAGAATGGCGTCCTGCGTCTTTTGTGAATGATATACTGCTATCTTTATCATAGATCCCAACATTTAAAAGATCAATATTATCAATATGCGAGGTGTTTTTTTGAAGTTTTGCAAAGTTTTTCGGGTGGGGTTCAACCGCTATTATCTTTTTGGGTATGCCTTTGTATTTAATATATTCTAAAACGGTATCTCCATCGTACCCTCCGCAGTCGAGGTATCCCGTCTGGCTGTTATCTAAAATATCATTATATATCTCGCTTTTATCGCTTTGTGCCATAAACAGATATTCGATTTTACCCGAAATCGCATGGTTTATACAGCATTCAAAAACCATTTTGCTAAAATCATCATAGAGCAAATTATATAGTCGATTGATTTTTTCAATGTTATTTTTTAAGTAATCTCTATCGTATAAAAATCCCTCGCCAAAAAGCGGCATTTCGGGAGCATAATATTCAAAACTTTGCGATATCATTTTTATCCGCTCTAAAACCTCACCAATGCAGCTTCCAAAAGCCTGCAAAATAAAGGCATCTTTTGGAATATCGCAAAGCTTTGTCACGGTATATCCGCAAAAATTCTGTCCGCGGACAAATTCATCACTTGCAAAAATCCCCTCTGCCTCTCGACCAAGCTCTTTTAGTATCTTTAGCAGTTTAACAGCACCATTACCCATCCCATAGATATAAATCGGTTTTTTGGTGTTTTTTATCTTCTCTATTAAAAAATCATCGGTAAATTTCAATTTTACACTCCATCTTATTGTAATAACTTTAGCTATATTATATAATAAAGAAAGTTTATAATCAAATTATTGACGGAGGAATAAATATGATAAATTATAAAGCTTTGCAAAACGGAAGCGATATTAGAGGTGTTGCTTGCGATGGCATTGTCGGGGAGTCGGTAACTCTCACAGCAGAAGCCGTTGAGACTTTAGCTCGCAGTTTTGCTACCTTCCTAATCTCGAAAACCGGAAAATCTGCTTCGCAGATAATCGTTTCGGTAGGACATGACAGCAGGATTACTGCAAATGAACTTAAAAACGCAGCAATAACAGGTCTTAAACGCAGCGGTGTTTTAGTTTATGATTGCGCCCTTTCTTCAACCCCTTCGATTTTTATGAGTACCGTTTTAGAGGACTTTTCTTGCGATGGCGGAATAATGCTCACTGCAAGTCACCTGCCATTTAACAGAAATGGAATGAAGTTTTTCACAAAAGACGGAGGACTTGAAAAGAGCGATATATCAGAACTCGTTGCACTCTCAGAGAAAAGCGATTTTGCAAAATCAGAAGAGGGACAGGTTATAGAAAAAGACCTCATTTCCTCATATAGCAATTATCTTGTTTTAAAAATTCGAGAGGAGATTGGAAAAGGCGAGCACCCACTCGATGGATTTAAGATAATAGTTGATGCTGGAAACGGTGCCGGTGGTTTTTTTGCAGAGAAAATACTAAAACCACTTGGAGCAGATACCGATGGAAGCGTTTTTTTAGAGCCTGATGGCAATTTCCCAAACCATATCCCAAATCCCGAGGACAAAGAGGCTATGGAAGCTGTCTGCAAAGCAACACTTGCGGCAAAAGCTGACCTTGGAATTATATTTGATACCGATGTTGATAGAGCAAGCGTTGTTGATAAAGATGGAAACGAGATAAATAAAAACACCCTTATAGCGCTCCTTGGTGCAATTTTAAAAGAGAGCGACCCCGGGACAACTATCGTTACCGACTCGGTTACAAGCGATGAGCTTACCGATTTTCTCGAGGGCGAAGGGCTTATCCATCACCGTTTTAAAAGAGGATATAAGAACGTTATAAATGAGTCTATCCGTCTAAACAATGAGGGACAGCATTCAGCGCTCGCAGTTGAAACATCGGGACACGGCGCATTCAAAGAGAACTTTTTCCTCGATGATGGTGCTTATATAGCGGCGAAAATTTTAATTAAACTTGCAAAACTGCGAAGTGCAGGCAAAACACTATCGTCACTGCTTCAAAACTTAAAACAACCTGCAGATACAAAAGAGCTTCGTTTTAAAATTTCACAAGAGGATTTTAAGAGTTATGGTGAAGATGTTATCGAGAAACTGAAAATATATGCTGCGAATAATGAAAATCTAACTCCAGCGAAAAAGGATTTTGAGGGAGTGCGTGTCAATACCGAAAATGGTTGGTTTTTGCTTCGTCTATCGCTTCACGACCCGCTTATGCCTCTCAATATCGAGAGCAAGGTTGATGGCGGTTGCAAAGAAATAGCAAAAATTATCTACGAATTTCTACGCGATTTTGATAAGCTTGATTTAACCCCAATAGAGAAATATATCGGCTAAATTATATTGATTTACGAGAGTTTTACTAAAAACTCTCGTTTTTCATTTGAGTTTATCGTTATTTGCTGATATAATATGCTAAGAATATTTTAAAGGAGCATTTATGATAAAACTTTTCGCCTTCGACCTCGATGGCACGCTACTAAACGGAGAGCATTCAATAGATAGCGATACCCTTAAATTCATTAAAGGGTGCGGCATTAAATATATAATCGTCACCGGGCGAAACTACGGTATGACGAAGCATGTTGTTTCTGATTTTGGGCTTGATTGCGATCTAATTTTAAATAACGGACATGAATATATCTCAAAGGATAAATCAGTGCATATTACTCATCCTTTCCCGTTTGAAAGACTTGAAAAAGTTTCTAAAATACTTAATAAATATAATTTCCACACGACTTTTCACGATGCGAGTGATAAGAAATTCACCTTTTATGATATAGATTTTTATTTTAGCGAACATATTAGAATGGCAAGTGCTATGCACGGCAAAGATGTAAGCAAGCTTGAAGATGTACGTTTCTTCAACAAGGAGTATTTTACGAGAAACGCCTATAAAATTGATGATATAGGCGCACTAAAAACAGCGCAAATTGTTAAAATTGATGCTAAAACTTTAGATCTTGATATTTACGATAAAGCAGTTTTAGAGTTTCAAGATATTGGCGGGGTTAATTTAAGTTGCTCATTTGAAGGATATCTTGAAGTTTGTGATGATATTATGGATAAGGGGAGGATGCTCTTTAAAATTGCGGATATGTACGGCATTGCACCCGATGAAATAGCGGCTTTTGGCGATAGCGATAATGATACAGAGATGCTTACCATGATAAAGCATTCATTCGCTATGGGGAACGCAACAGAAGAGATTAAAAAAATCGCACGATACATAACCGATACAAATTTAAATCAAGGGGTATTAAAAGGAATTCATAAGATTCTTGCAGAGCAGAATGGGTTATAATTTAAATCTTAGAAATTTAACTGTATTTTAAAAGTCGCCAAAATGGCGACTTTTTAGACAATAAAAGCGTTGCAACTTTTCACTTGCAACGCTTTTCCTCTTATTTTGATGCTAAATTAATTCTAAAAATCTGGTACCTCTTCTGTGGGAAGCGAATGGAGCGTTACGCTGCCGTCCGTATCAGAAACATCCATCTGTAAACCGATAATCATATTATCTCTTTGTTCAAGTTGTTGCGAGCGGACAAATTCCATACCTGTGCAAATCGTCATATCCTCGTTATATGAAACCATAAATATATGTACGATATCTTTTTCGTTATCATATGTTGCAAAGTATTTTGCATTTGGCGATAACGCAGCTGCACCTGTATCAAAATTATAACTTTCATCAAAATACTGTCCAACCAAACCGTTTCCATCGAATTTTGCACCCTCTGGAACTTCCCTATATTGCGGACTATAAGCCAAAAACTCCGCTATACTCACATGGTCAATCGGCATACTTATTTTTACCCTACCACTTAATTGTTTGGTTGTTATTTCTATTCCGGGAATTTCAACAATCTGCTTATTATTTTCTAAATCATAGAAAAAAAAACCTAAAGATTCTTTACCATTATGAAATGAAAACCTTAAAATTCCGGCATCACCCGACATAATCTGCAAAAATGTGTATGGGATGAAATCTTCTAAAAGCTTTTCTTCCGATTCCGGCTTTATAACCTCAATTAAATCGATAGTGTAACTTTCAGGGTTTCCACGTTCTCGAACAATGAATGATAACTCATCAAGAATTACTTCATACTTATCATTTCGAACATAACTATGGTTTACATAAACAGCTTCACCCCATATATCTTCTGCGTCAACTGAACTCGAAGAACTGCCACTATCTGGTTGTGAATTATCTAAGCTTTCTACCACCGGAGATAAGCTATCGCCATCTAATTCACTTGAAGAGTTATCACCATCTGCATTGCAACCACACAGCACCAACGCAACAGTTAAAATCGTTATAACTATCTTTTTCAAAAGCTATACCCCCACTGCTTAATTATTTTGTACTGACTAATGCAAGCTCACTTTCTATTCGTTGCATATTATAGTAGTTTTTAATATTGTTATCTTCTAAAACCCTATTTAATTGCACTATATACTGCCCTGAAGCATTTACTGGCGGATTTAACATATGTGCATAGTGATAGGTTATAAAATTGTTATTTCCACCACCGACAATATCAGCAGTTCGGACTGCAACGAAATGACCATTGCCAAAATGCTCTTGATCCAAGTTATAAAAACTTTGTATTACGGTTCCACTTCTTGCATAATAAATTGAAGTTCCTGCAGACGGTGCCAAATCAAGGCCATAATGCCAACCATAAGTACTTGAATAAACACCATAATCATGTGATATCGGAAAATAACCCGGTAACGGAAAAGTCCAATTCAAATGATAGTATGTTGTTGAGGCAGAAGCGGTAACTGCCATACTACATGCAATTAAACCAACTAATAACATCTTTATTATTTTTTCATACTTTCTCCCTCATTTCATTTACAATTAATATTCTTAAATAAATTTTGTTAGAATATTTCAACCCCCTCTATATTCATATAATAGCGCTTATAACGTTTATTGTATATGTATATTATAGACAAGAATATATTTTTTGTTTGAAATTTATTGTGATTTTTATGCATTTTCTTGATAAAATTATATTAAAACAGAAAAGTCAATACACCGAATTGTGGATTGACTTTTCATTCTTCTGCCCTCTATTTCTCCTTTGGCTTAAATAAGATAGCCGCAATTACCCCAAGGAACACCGCTGCGGATATTCCAGCCGCCGCAGATGATAAACCACCTGTTAAAACGCCAATTAGACCATCTTCTCTTATAGCTCTCTCAACTCCACGGGCAAGCACCGCTCCAAATCCAGTGAGCGGTACTGATGCACCAGCACCGCCAAACTCTGCGATATAATCATAAATGCCGACCGCCGAGAGGATAACTCCCGCTACAACATATCCCGTTAGAATCCTTGCAGGTGTTAGCTTTGTCTTATCTATTAAAATCTGCCCTATAAGACAAAGCAGTCCACCCGTTATAAATGCTTTTAAAATATCCATCTATTCTACCTCAATCTCAACAATATGAACTACTGCAGGTATACTCTCCCCCTGAAGGGTTGTAGTGGGTGATAATAGCGCCCCAGTTGACATAAAAAGAATTTTGCGAAGCTCTTTTTGTTTTAGCTTTTCTATAACATAGGAAGAAAAAACACTTGCCGAACAGCCGCAACCACTGCCACCAGAGCGGACATTTTGTCTTGACAAATCATATATTAAAAGTCCGCAATCGTTATGAATATCTTCGATATCAATTCCCTCTTCTTTTAGCATCAAGCGAACAAGCTTCGAGCCAACCGCTCCGAGGTCACCTGTGAAAATTGCATCGTAATCTTCGGGTTTTGCATTTGTATCTTTAAAAAACTGCTTTATGCTATCTGCCGCCGCCGGCGCCATCGCCGCCCCCATATTATTTTGATCAGTTATACCAAGGTCGATAATTTTACCGATAAGCACCCTTTTAATATAGATACCAAAAGGACTATCACATCCGAGCAGACAAGCGCCACTTCCCGTTACTGTCCACTGATTATTCGGCGTTCGAAAGCTTCCGTATTCGAGCGGAAAGCGATACTGCCTCTCAGCTGTGCAGAAGTGAGAGCTTGTTTCAACAAGCACCTTTTTAAACCCACCGCCATCAAGAAAGAGCGAAGCTATCGAAATTCCCTCGGTGAGGGTTGAGCAGGCACCATAAAGACCTATAAACGGCACACCGTTGTTACGATGAGCAAAATGACTCGCCGCGCATTGATTTAAAAGATCCCCACCGCAAATTAGCTCTATATCAGATAGGCAAACACCCGCTTTTTTAAGCGCAAGCTCGCAAGACTTTGACACCATCTGACTTTCTGCTCTCTCAAAGCTCTCCTCTCCAAACATAATATCAGGAGAGCAGTAATCAAAAAAGCGCTCGAGCGGCCCTTCTCCCTCTTTTTGTCCTACCACCGCCGCACTCTCTATAATTCCAACCTTTCGCTCGAGTTCTATTGTTTGTTTTCCAATTCTTTTAGCCATAATATCCTCACATTAAAAAGAAATAAAATATAAGTCCGTATATAGCGCTTGCAAGCGGCCCATAAACTATAACAGGACCTGAGATTGAAAAAATCTTCGCTCCAACTCCGAGAATCAACCCTTCTGCGCGAAATTCTATCGCTGGCGCTACCACAGCATTTGCAAATCCCGTTATTGGAACAAGCGTTCCAGCACCAGCTTTATCTGCAATTTTGTGATAGATATTAAATCCAGTTAGCAGAAATGATAAGGCTATAAGCGTTATCGAGACAAGGGTGCTTGACTGCGCGGTATCATTGCCATACTGCGAATAGATATTAAAGAGTATCTGTCCGCCTGCACAGATTGTACCGCCAACTATAAATGCAAAGATACAGTTTTTTATTATACTTGAGTTTGGGCTGTTTTTTTCTACGAGTTTTTCATATTCTTTATTATTCATATAACCACCTCAAAACTATTTTGAACAAAAATATTTTATTATATGCATAAAGAAAAAATCCCTGTCAAAAATAAGGCAATGAGAGGTGTTTAAAATGAAAACAGAAAATAATTCAAAACTCACAAAATTTATAAACTCGCGCAGTTTCTTCCTTGCCCTAGCACTCTGCATGGTTGGAACGGCAATCACAGCATTCTTTGCAATAAACTCAACTATTGACGGTATTGCCGACCTCGGTGACCCGCCGCAAAACTCAAACAGCGTTCCAGGTTTTATAGATGTTGAGGGGACAAAAGATGATGAGCCGGTAGATCCACTTGACAATCCATCAATTGTTGATGAGGTAGAGGATGATCGATTACCAGAACCAGATCCAGAACCAGATCCTGAACCTACCGCAGTAGAGCCAGACCCAGTTGCAATAGAGCCTGAAGTTGTGCCGACCGAAGATCTGCCGCCAACTTTTGCAATGCCAGTAACAGGTAGCATAATCGGAAATTATAGTCAGGGCGAGCTTGTTAAAAACGAAACCCTTGGCGATTGGCGAACTCATGATGGTATAGATATCAAAGCAGATTCCGACACAATCGTTAAGGCGGCAGCAGCTGGTGTTGTCAGTGATATCTATGACGATGCGATTTTTGGCAGCTGCGTTGTTGTTACCCACGAGGCAGGTTATGAAACCCATTATTATTCACTTGGACCAAACTTATCTGTCTCACTCGATGAAGAGATTGAAACAGGTCGCGCAATAGGGAGCGTTTCGAGCAGTGCTGCAGGTGAAGAGCATCTTCCTCCACATCTTCATTTCGGTATGAAGAAAGATGGTGTTTGGATAGATCCGCTCTCGGTTATAAGTGGATCGTAATAATTGAAGTAACCTTTTAAAAAAGACTTAATAAAAAAGTGTATGAACATAGTTCATACACTTTTTCTCTTTATTTATCTTGAAATTCCAAAATAACAAGATATTTGCGAGCGTTAAAAAAATATTAAACCCTTTTTAACATGCTATTATATTAAAATTCCGAAGTCTTACATTTCAAATGGTGCTCTCATAAAGCTCTTTATAGCGCTCAGCCGAAACAGCCCATGAGAAGTTCGATTTATAAGCGTTTTTAATATTTTCAGACCATCTCTTTTTATCGTTATAGTCGTTATATGCTCTTTGCATAGTACCGAGCATATCATGCGCATTAAAGGTTTTGAAGGTATATCCATTTCCATCGCCCTCACCGCAATCCCGTATACTATCGCGAAGACCGCCTGTCTCGCGAACTATCGGAAGTGTTCCGTATCTTGTGCAGATCATTTGGGCAAGTCCGCATGGCTCGCTCTTTGATGGCATCAAAAACATATCGGAAGATGCATAAATTTTTCTCGCAAGAGATGGGACAAATCCAATTTCAACAGCCACTTCACACGGATGCCGCTCCGCAGCCGCTAAAAACTGCTCTTCATATTTTTTATCACCACTACCAAGCAATACAAACTGATAACCCATCTCAATCATATCGTCTATCGCATAGAGAACTATATCAATACCCTTTGCATCAACAAGCCTTGTTATCATCGAGATAATCGGCTTATCGCCATCTTTTGAAAGACCAAACAGCTCACGCAGACAGCTCTTGTTCGTCCCTTTCTTCTCGATAGAGCGAACGCCAAAGTTCTCAAAAATATCTTTATCGGTTCTCGAGTTATAGTTATTAACATCAATTCCGTTGAGTATTCCCGAGAGCTTATAGCTGCGAAGTCGAAGCAAGATATCAAGCCCATGCGAATAATATGGATCTAAAATCTCGCCTGCATAGCTCTCACTAACAGTTGTAACTCTATCACTGCGCTCAATAGCACCTTTCATAAAGTTTGAGTCTTTATCGTAGGTTAAAACATCGGCAAAATGCTCAGGTATACCCAAAATACCTTCAATCAATTCAACTCCATATTTACCCTGGTACTGGATATTATGAATAGTGAAGATAGTTTTAGTATTTGTCAGCGGTGCATATCCTCTGTAAAAGCAATCGAGATAAACAGGCACTAATGCCGATTGCCAGTCGTTACAATGTATTATATCCGGTGAATAATCCGGTAGATGCAATACCGCTTCTATAACAGCTCTTGAGAAAAATGCAAATCTCTCAGCATCGTCATAATGTCCGTAGATACTATCTCTGTAGAAATAGTATTCATTGTCTATAAAATAGTATTTAACACCTTTATAAGTCGACTCGAAAAGGCCACAATACTGCTCTCGCCAACCAAGCAAAACGCTGAAATTCATCAAATAAGTAGCATTTTCGCGAAGTTTCGGCGGTATCTCCTTATAAAACGGCATTATAACGCTAATATCAACCCCCGCCTTTAACAGTGCGGGGGGAAGACTCCCTGCCACATCTGCAAGACCACCTGAAGCGATAAAAGGCGTCGCTTCACTTGTAACGTATAAAACTTTCAAAAGAAACCCTCCTTAAATAATCTTCCCCTTCTCTATAAAGAGAGGGTATGTAGCATCACCTTTAAGTGATTTATCGGCTGATATAACAACGTTTTTATCTGTTACAACATATTCAAGCGAAGCACCTTTTTCAACTGTGGTATTCTGCATAAGGATGCTGTTTTTAACTTTAGCACCCGCCGCAACTTTAACCCCTCTAAAGATTATACTATTAACAACTTCCCCTTCAATAAGCGATCCATCGCCTACAATAGTGTTTGAAACCTTGCTTTCAAGACCATAAGTAGCTGGGAAATCGTCGCCTACTTTTGTATAAACAGGGCGCTCTTTATTGAAAATCTCATCTGTCGCTTCCTTTGAAAGCAGACTCATATTTGCGCCATAATAGCTCTCCATATCTTCAATTCTTTTTGAAAATCCTTCAAATTTATATCCGCAAACATTATATTTCGAAACTGCCGCCTGCAAAATATCACGCTCAAAGCTCTGTTTTGAGTCTGATATTGCTGCTGTTATAAGCTCGAGAAGAAGGTCTCTTTTAAAGACCATAATATCGAGTGATAAATTCTGCATCCCCTTGCTGCCCGGTTTAATTTTTATCTTTTTAACTCTATCTTCCTCAATATCCATAACAACTGCACTATCAGGGTCGATATCCGCTGCCAGCGAAATCTCAAGGCTTTTGTAAACAACCGTTATATCGCTATCGCGACTCTCATGAAAACTTATAAGATCATCGAAATCGAGATTTATAACTTCGTTGCAGTTTGTAAGCACTATATTCTCACTATCTGAGTATTTTATATGATTAATAACGTTTGCAAGCGCCTCTATTTTATTGTTATACATAGAAGCACCGCTAATGCTCATCGGAGGCAGAATCATAAGGCCGTCGTTTTTGCGAGCTAAATCCCAATCGGCACCGCTCCCAAGATGATCCATAAGTGAAAAATAGTTTTGCTTTGTTATAACGCCTATTTTCATTATATTGCTGTTGACAAGTGAGCTTAAAATAAAGTCCACCATTCTATATCTTCCACCAAACGGCACTGATGCCATTGTCCGCTGCTCTGTTAGATTTTTTATATATTTCCCGCTAATATCGGAAAAAATTATAGCAAAAGCTGATTTCTTCATCTAAAAGACCTCCCCTGACTCTATCATCTGTTTTGGTGCAACCGCACTGCCGCTGCGAATTCGACTTCCCTCACCGACAACAGCAACACCCCAGCTTTCGATATCTTCTGTCTGCTCAGGTCTTGCTCCAACTCTTGCTCCCTCTTCAATAACTGCATTCTCAGCAACAATCGCATATTCAACAACAGCACCTCTGCAGACGGTTGTACCCGGCATTAATATACTATCGCGGACAACAGCGCCCTCTTCAACGGTAACCCCTGCAAACAGAACAGAGAAATCAACATCTCCGTTTATCTCGCAACCTTCGGTTATCATCGAGTTTTGAACTCTTGCCCTCTCGCCTATATAATGAGGGGGGAGACCTGGGTTTCTTGCATAAATTCTCCAATTTGAGTCTCTTAAGTCCATTGGAACATTCGGATTTAATAAATCCATATTTGCTTCCCAAAGGCTATCTATAGTTCCAACATCTTTCCAGTATCCATCAAAACTATATGCAACCATCTTCTCTTTAGCAGCAAGCATTTTTGGAATAATATCCTTACCAAAATCATTGCTCGACTTTTTATCCTCTTCATCTTCTGTTAGGTATTTTGAGAGTTTATCTTTTTTGAATATATAGATACCCATTGAAGCGAGATTGCTCTTTGGAACTTTTGGTTTCTCTTCAAATCCGATAATTTTTCCCTTTTTATCGGTCTGCATAATACCAAATCTTGAAGCCTCCTCTTCAGGCACCTCCAAAACAGCTATCGTACAGTCAGCATTCTGCTCTTTATGATAGGCAAGCATTTTATTATAGTCCATCTTATAGATGTGATCCCCTGATAGAATAAGAACATATTCGGGGTCATAGCTATCAATAAAACGCAAATTCTGATAGATTGCATTCGCAGTCCCCTTATACCAATCAGCGCCTTTTCCCGTCTGATGCGGTGGCAATACATGAACACCGCCCATATTGCGGTTTAAATCCCAAGGCTGACCATTACCAATATACTTATTAAGCTCAAGTGGCTGATACTGGGTGAGTATTCCAACGGTATATATCCCTGAATTCACACAGTTTGATAATGGGAAATCTATAATTCTATATTTCCCGCCAAAAGGAACTGCTGGTTTTGCTATGTTTTTTGTCAAAGTATATAGGCGACTTCCCTGTCCACCCGCCAGTAACATCGCTATGCATTCCTGCTTTTTCATTACTTCACTCCTATTTTTTGATTTTTGATTTTGCTGAAACTTTCTTCTGCGTTTTATCCTCTTTCGGTAGAGATAGGTACAATGTCGTGAATGCTGGGATATTTAATGATATACTATACGGCCTCCCGTGCATATTCCCCTTTTTTGACCTGTATGATTTCTTGAGCTTAACACCGCTGCCGCCATACTTCTCTTCATCACTGTTTAAAAGAAGCTTATAGCTGCAACTCTCGTCAACTCCTATCATATAACCCTCTCTATCCAAAGCGCCGAGATTGCAGACAACCATTATCTCATTCTCATTCTCATCTAAGCGCTTAAATACTATAATGCTTTGCTCGTTATCATCCGATACAACCCAGTTGAATCCTTCCCATGAGTTATCGACCTCCCAAAGCTCCGCTCTCTTTTTATATAGATGGTTTAACTCTTTGTTATAATCTTTTAATTGTCTATGGTTTTCATGTTCAAGAAGCGACCAATCGAGCTCATCTTTAAAATCCCACTCTTTAAACTGTCCAAACTCACTTCCCATAAAGGTTAGTTTTTTTCCGGGATGCGCCATCATATATCCCATAAATGCCCGCACCTGCGAAAACTTATCTTTATAATCACCTGGCATTTTATCAATTAAGCTTTTTTTGCCGTGAACTACCTCATCGTGAGATATTGGTAATACATAGTTTTCAGAAAAAGCATAGAAAAAGCTAAATGTCAGTTTATCGTGATTATATTTTCTATACTGCGGATCAAGCGATACATAATCTAAGGTATCATTCATCCAACCCATATTCCATTTAAAGTTAAATCCAAGTCCGCCTACATCGGTAGGTTTTGTTACAAGTGGCCATGCGGTCGATTCTTCTGCTATCATCAGCGGATTGCGCACCTTTTCAAAAACAGTTTCATTTAGTTTTCGAATAAACGCTATAGCTTCGAGATTTTCATTTCCACCATAGCTATTAGGAATCCATTCACCGTGGTTCTTCCCATAGTCGAGATATAGCATAGATGCAACAGCATCAAGGCGCAACCCATCGATATGGTATTCTAAAAACCACATAAGCGCGCTGCTGATTAAAAAACTCTGCACTTCAGGTTTGCCATAATCAAATATAACTGTTCCCCAATGCGGATGCTCTCCCTTCTTTGGGTCGTTATACTCATACATGGTGCTTCCACCAAATCTATATAGTCCATGCTCATCTTTTGGGAAATGCGCTGGTACCCAGTCGAGTATAACTCCAAGACCCGCCCTGTGCGCCTTGTCAACAAGATACATAAAATCCTTAGGCGTTCCAAACCTTGAGGTCGGAGCAAAATACCCGGTTACTTGATATCCCCAGCTCCCATCAAATGGGTACTCGGTAATTGGCATAACCTCTATATGGGTATACCCCATATCTAAAACATAATCTATAAGCTCGTCCGCAAGCTCTCTATAAGTTTTTGGATTTTTATCCCCGTGAACTCTAAAACTCGATAGTGAAACCTCGTATACGTTCATCGGCTTAACATACGCTTCACCGCGCTTCTTCATCCAACTATCGTCTCTCCAACGAAAACCTGTTATATCATATAGCTTTGATGCATTAGCTGGTGCCGTCTCACCATGGAAGGCAAATGGGTCGCTCTTCAAGACAACCGCTGAGTCTTCACCGGTAACTGCGTATTTATAGTTTTGATAGGTCATTGCGTTTGAAATTATAACCTCATATATATCATCACTTATCTTATACATAGGGTTTGCATTTGGATCCCAATCGTTGAAATCTCCAACAACAGCTACCGATAGCACATCAACCGCCCAAACTCTAAATATGTAACCCGTCGCACCTTCACCCTCACAAGGATGTGCTCCAAGGAATTTATGGCTCTCATAGTTTGTACCTTGATGAAAAAGGTAAATCGGATAATCATTATCTTTTTGGCGTTTACTACCCATTTTAATCGCCTCCTTAACAAATAAAACTTTAATATAAGTATAATAACAAATTTTAGCAAAATAATCAATAAAACTTTTGTGAATTTAACATCTTTTTGATAGATATTTTGAATGTTTTTTTGTCAATAATACATAATAAGGAATTATCACTAATTTATCTTATTTTTGATGATAATGTTTGTTCCTTTAATACAGTTTAATTAAAAATTAACTACCAAAACACAAAAAAACGATTTACTTTTTCATTTTTTTTGCTATAATACTATATACGAACAATTTTCGGAGGATTATTTATGATAGAATTCGCAAAAGAGGCACTAAAAAATAGTGAAGACAGTTGCATAATTGTACGCGATGGCGAGATTATATTCAGAGGGAGCGGTAGAGGGGTTAAGCCTATACTGCAAACATTAAAGCATAACCCTGAGATTTTAGAAAATAGCTCACTTGCAGATGTTATTATCGGAAAGGCGGCGGCCGCTCTATGTGTACTTGGCGGGGTATCGGAGGTATATGGCGAACTTATGAGTGAAACAGGAAGAATATTCCTTGAAAAACACGATATAAATACAAGCTATGGAGAGCTTGTACCTTTTATTAAAAACCGCACAGAAAATGATTATTGTCCTTTGGAAAAATCAGTTCTTCTGCTTGATGACCCACATGAATGTCTTGAGGCTATAGAGAAAAAGGTAGAGCAGCTAATGGCTGCAAACGCAGCCGCAGAAACCGTGGCGACAAAATAAAAATTAAACGCGGCATAAAAGAAGGGCAGGAGTTGTCCCGCAAGATAGTATAACTAAAAAGGAGCTATTAAAAGCTCCTTTTTTGTCGTTTGTTTTTTAAAAAATAATTATATGGTGAAATTCATTAAAATAAATCGGCCCTCTTTGCTCAGTAGCTACGATCTTTTCAAAATGCAAAAATATCTTATTTTCTCTGCAATCTACTTTATCTCTTATCGCCTATACCAAAGACATATATTCAAATACGCGAAAATTCAGGTTTTCTCTTAAATATAACAAAAATTTTAAGCTGGTTCTCAAAAACAGCCAATAGACTTATAAAATCAAAAAACAGAGGTGTTCCCACCCCTGTTTTTATCTGCCTATTATATTTTCGCAAGCAATGATACGAGAATAGTTGCCGCAATATCAGCAGCTTTCTGCTGGAACGCATCAAATGGCACTCCTGCACCATCTTCTGCATCGTCCGACATCGAGCGAATAGCGAGTACAGGTATCCCCGCACTATCGCAACACTGCGCTATTGCCGCCGACTCCATCTCGATGCAATCAGGCGAAACTTTTTTTATTATCGCTTCTTTAACAGCGCTCTCGGTAACAAATATATCACCCGTTGCAGTTTTGCCTATTTTATGCTTATACTCCTGGCTTCCTATTTCTTCTATCGCCAGAACGCACTTTTCAATTAAAAATTCATCACAGAAAAACTCGGTTTTAAATGGAAAATATCTGTTATATAAGCTATGGTCAACATCGTGGTAAACAGCCGATTTTGCAACAACAACATCATAAATAGAAAGGTCACTTGCTGCCGCACCTGCAACTCCGCTGTTTATAATAGCATCTACCCCGAAAACTGAAATAAGCGTTTGGGCATTTAGCGCCGCGTTAATCTTTCCAATTGAGGAGCAGACTAAAACAACATCTTTGCCACTGATTTTTCCACTGTAATACTTACTTCCATACTCTTCTCTCTCCGTTTTTTCGCTCATTTTAGATAAAAGCAGGTCAACTTCGCTCTGCATAGCGCCTATGATTCCGATTTTTTCATATCCCATATTGCACCTCATTTTATTTCTCTTTACTTTTATATTTAATATATCAGACAATGCACTTTTCTTCAACCGTTATTGAATTATTTTCACTTAAATGATAGAATAAATTAACAAATATTTTGAGGTGCTTTATGAAAATAGCTATAACAGGTGCAAACGGACAGCTTGCAACCCAGATAATAACCGATTTAAAAAGAGGACATTCTGAACTTGGAATTTTCCCAAACGAGCTTTTAAATGCAGATATTATTATGCTTGATCTGCCAGATTTTGATATCACCGACGAAAAATCAACTTTGGAAACAATAGCAGATATAAACCCCGATATCATAATAAACTGCGCTGCTGTCACGAATGTCAACGGTTGCGAGAGCGATAGAGAAGGCGCATTTTTAGTTAATGCGACTGGCGCTCGAAATATAGCCCTTGCCGCTACAAAATGCGGCGCTAAGCTTGTTCATATAAGCACCGACTATGTGTTATCTGGTAAAGATAACAAAGAATATGTCGAGACCGATGAGGCAAAACCCGGTCAAGTTTACGGTGAGAGCAAACTTGCAGGTGAGCTTGAAGTTTTGCAAAATTGCGAAAAAAGCTTCGTTTTACGAGTTTCTTGGCTCTATGGATATGCTGGGAACAACTTCGTTAAAACGATAGTCAAAGCATCAAGACAGAGAGAGCTATCAGTTGTGAACGATCAGTTTGGAAACCCGACAAATGCAGCTGACCTCTCGCACCATATTTTAAAGATAGTAGCAACTGAAAAATACGGTTTATACCACTGTTCAGGCAAAGGCATTGCAAGCTGGTATGAGTTTGCATGCCTTATTGTTGAGCTTGCAAAGACAGGCGGCAGCGTGAAGCCTTGCACAAGTGATGAGTACCCCTCCCCTTGTTACCGCCCTATCTATTCACCGCTCGACTGCACAAAATACGATAATGCAGTGGGATATGAGTTCCGAGATTGGCAGGTGGCACTCAAGGCATTTTTTGAGGAGATGCCGGGGGAGCAGATTGTTTAGGAGAGAGACTGGGCGCCGTTTATAGCGGATTATTACTATACAAAACGAGGTGTATTTATGGGAAATTCATGGAGTGGACTTCGAAAAAAATTAGAAAATGAATTTTTATGCTCTAAACTACGTGGACGTGTTCAATATTTTTGCACCCATTATCATAATGCACATGATGGTTACGGCAGAATCGCGATAAGAGTTGATGGTAAAGAGCGAATTTTAGGAAATCCGTTCATCTATTATAATAAAGGCTATCATTCAATGGAACTTGAGATAAGAGAACAAAACCAAACCCCAAGCGTGAAGATGGCTTCCAATATGCTATTATATGATATTGAAAATCGTAAGGTTGAGAATATTATTAAAGAATCAGCTATGTCTAATGGGGATTTTAAGATTTATTACATCACAGACGCCATACGTATATATACCCAATCACCAATTGATATGTGTTTGGAGCATGAAGATTATTTTGTGAGATTATTTGCAATTTTAGATTATCGTGTTGGAAAAAGAACGCTGAATAAGATGGTAAATACAATAGAACAACAGCCAGAATGGCTACAGTTTTTCTACAAATTGCGTTTTGATGCTGAAAATATCAAATATTCTATTGAATGATATTATAAGCGTATTAATTTTGCTGGGCGCTTTTGTTTTTCTATTATCTGCGCTCTGTTTCGCCCGCCGCCCGCAGTGGCAATTTTTTAAAAATTGCCGAAGTCGAGAGAATCTCGACTAAACGCACTTTCAGTGCGTTTACTGCGGGCGGTGCGTCAGAGCTTGAGTAAAACTCTACTATTACCCAATAATACAAACAAAAATCAACTATGTCCCCAAACCTACCTGCCACCAACCACAAAAACCAAAAGAGGTGTTTTGCAATGCAAAACACCTCTTTTTATAAGCTAAACTTTAACTATACCTCTGCTAAGCTTTAACTAAACCTCTGCCGAAAAATAATTTTTACCCAACCGCATTTGGGCTATTCCAAATATACTTGACATAATACTCTTCAAGGCAGATTATATCCTCATCATACATAATCTGTGCAACATCATGTCCGACATATGTTAGGTGCCACGGCTCGCCCATATATCCTGTAACAAACTGATATTCATCATAGTATCTCACGATAAACCCATAGAGATGGGCATTCGCCTCAATCCAGT
>CAYJGN010000003.1:56541-61064 GCA_964369635.1 uncultured Oscillospiraceae bacterium | reverse complement strand
TTCATGCAAACTTTGCGGTCACGGCAAGCCGTGACCCTACAATATAACAGGATAAATTGCAGATAAACTTCGATATAATCTACCCTTATCAGTAACCGCCATAATGGCGGTTTTTGTTTCGTTATATTAAAAAGCTATTATTTACAACAAATCTACTAAGCGGGTCACTATGCTGTATCTGATTGGATTTTCCTGTAATACCTTATTCTGGCAGGGTTTACTGTGAAGCGGCGCCCACGCAAAGCGCGAACCAGTCGGTTCGTGCGGCAAGCAAAGCTTGCCAAAACGCACTTCAGTGCGTTTTTTGCGTGGGCGCCGCTCGAGGATGCGAAAAATTTTCTCATCCTTGATATTTAATTTCTGCCTATTATTGCGCTTTTTTATCTTTCCTTCTAATTATAATCTTAACCACAAATTTTACAAGACCAGCCAAAACACAAACTACCGCTGCACATATACCATAAATAACAATAGATGAGTACCATGGAAATGAGGTTAGATAGTTTTTCTCTGGGTAAATCAGATGCTCTATAGTAGTCCATAGGCTTTGGATAATAAAAATACCGATAACACCGCCAATAAGTGCGCTTAAAAGGTTATCAAACTTTTGAATTGTAAAATTTTGAAACCATTTAAACATCACATTTTCTCCTCTATAAGCTCTTTTGATATTTCAGGAACAATAGTCTTCTCACTCCCAAGGGTTAGCACCGCTGTTGCCATAGCAAAATCAATGGTATATTCTATTTCATAACCGTTCGCAAGACAGTAAATATATCCTGCGAAAAATGCATCACCAGCACCATTAACAGAAACGACCTCATCGAGTTTTTTACCTTTTCTTCTGATAGTTTCTTTACCATTATAATAAAGGGCACCGCCACTTCCAAGCGTTATCAAAACATTTTTAACGCCCATATCGTAAATCTTTTTTGCTGCCAATAGAAGCCCCTCTTCATTTGAAACATCAATTCCAGTCAATTCTTTTGCTTCAATTTCATTTGCTTTTAGGGTGTGGTATCTGTCGATATTCGCAAGGACAAGCGGAATAAGTGCTAATGCTGTAACGTCACCGAGGATTGGAACTTCTGGATGAAACTCTCGTAGATAATCATGAAGTCCTTCTCCTGGTTCTGTCATGATTATAGCCTTTGCCCCAGCTATAATATCGCTTTTCTCTTTGAAGTATTCGCTCGATTTGTGCTTTGCTATATTGAGGTCGGTAATTCCTGCAAAAAGCTCACCGCTATCCTCGAGCAGACAGATATAAACCGAGCTATTCTCACCCGAAACAACCTTCACATGGCTTGTATCTATTCCTGATTTCTCAGTTTCAGATAGAAGCATCCCGCCAAGCATATCATCGCCAACAGCCGAGAGAATTTTAATAGGAACATGAAGTCTCGCTAAATTCTCCGCCATATTCCGCGCCGCCCCACCACAGGAAACACAAACTCTGCCACCTGGATTTTTATCGCTTAGCTTAGTTGTTTTTGGCATAAAGCCCGAAACATCGGCTATCAGCGTTCCAATAGCTAAAATATATTCGCCCTCTTTCAGTTTTAAATCAACCATTTTCCACACTCCTCATTTTTTCAACATATTCTCTATATCCCAAAATACCGCCGCGCTCTTCAATAGCTTTTGGTATTAAATTGACTGGAATATTTTTTGGCAGTCCAAAATGCAAAAGAATTTCTTCGCGCCTCTGTTTACTATCCTGTTTTCCAAAAAAACCATCTTCATACATCTGCATCTTCGTGAGCTCTTCTGTTTTGTCCGTGGCAGTTGATATCTCCTGAAGTCTCTGAAGCAAAAGCTTGCTATCTATTCCCTCAACGCCGAGAAATCCCTCTTTTGAGCTTTTGCTTTTCCGCCGCTCTTTTCCTGAAATTCGCGGTATGAAAACATTTTTAATCTCCCCTTCTAAAACAATAGAGCGGAGAAAATTCCTTATATTATTTCCAGCACTATCGCTATCGGTGAGGATTATTATCCCTCTGTTTTTCGCGAGTGTTTTTATAAACTGCTGGCTCTCTTTGTCTTTAAAGATAGAAAACCCTTTTGTTTCTATAATAATTGTATCAACTAACTGGGATACTTTGTTTTTATCATATCGCCCTTCAACTATTATAGCTTCTCGAATTTTAAGCATACTTACCTTCTATTATATAATGAATTTTAAAAATTGCATCTTCAAGGAGCAGTCTTTTATTAACTGCTGTTCTCTTAAGCGCTATGTCGCATTCAGATAAAAGCACTACGATCTTATCAATTTTGCTTTTTGAAATTCTCTTCGCGTCATAAATTGCATTATCAATGCGAAATTCTTTGCCTTTATAGTCGAAATACTGCAAAATTTTTGATTTACTCTCTATTGCATGTACTCTTGCGATATCAATAAAAACCGTCGAGAAGGCAGCTAAAATAAAAATCTCATCCTCTTTTTGAAAGAGAAGCGCATCAAGCTTTTCCATCGCCTCTTTGATATTTCCGCGGACAATCCGACGTCCGATATCAAATACCGAAGCCGTCCTATCAGCCACTGCGACAAACTCTATATCTCTATCTGTTATCTCTTCCCCATTTTTGTAAAATATCAGTTTTAGAAGCTCATTCTTAGCGTTTTGTGTATCCCCTTTAACATAATCATAAAGCTTTGCACAAACAGATTTCGATACTGAATATCCATTTTCCTTTGCAAATTCATAAAGAACCGCAGAAGTTTCCTGTGGTGAGAGGTTTTTAAAATTGTGGACTTCGCCGCTCTTTTTTGCCTCCGCTAAAAGCGCTTTGTGGACAGAACGGTTCCCAGGATAGCTTACCGACTTTGCAGCAAAAATCAAAATCCCCGCAGCTACCTGCTCTGAAAATAGCTCTTTGAGCTTTGATAGACCTTCATCTATCTTGCTCTGCTCGATATCTATTGCGATAATCGCATTTTTTGTTGCCATAAATGAGACGGTAGTCATCATCTCATATATATAGTCAGCGGAAAAGTTTTCATCATCAAGGTATGTTATCTCAAAATCCTCAGTCTCTATCTCTTTTATTATCGAAGAAAGGCAGTCGGAAACAAGGCCTTTTTCCTCACCATATAGATAGATAAGCGAAAAACCCTCCTTTTGTATTAATCCTTTAATATTACTCTTCATAATCATAAATCCTCTGTGGGTGATAACCGTTTGGTTCAATTAAATATAAATCTCTGCTATCTATAAGCGAAATTGCATCTGGATTTCTGCTCTCATTATTATCAATAGAAATATCTGCCCGCAACTCACTGTTGTTTACCGAAAGAAAATAGCTATTAAAATCATCCGTCTTACTATACGACACTATGCAGCGAAGCCCCTCAAAACTAAATACCACAAAATCCTCTTCTATATAGATAGTCTTAGTATCATAAGCGCGCTCGATAACTTTGCTCTCTTTGCCACTGCGCAGATATAGCGTTATATCTGTATACCCGTTTTCATCAATAATTCTGCTAACCACCCGCTCAGTTGAAAGGTAATTTCCGATTATATAGACGGATACCTCCCTATCCTCTATCGCAACAACTGCAAAGTCGTTATGGTTTCTGTATAGATATATTCCATCCGAAACACCCGTCTTAAATATGCTCGACACCAATGCAGTAACCAAAATCAAAAGGCCAATGCTGTTTGCAAAAATAAATTTGCTCTCTTTTCTAAAAAGCAGCTTATATAGCAAAACTGCCGCTATAACAAACAAAACAAGATAGATATTAGAGCTAAATGCATTAGCTCTAAACTCTGCGAGAAACTGCGTCACCGCTGAAATTATCTGCGTTATTAGCTTCACAACAAGCAAAATAATATCTGGAAGTGGCACTGATAAGAATATCAAAAGCGCCGATATGAGAAGGGAGGCTAGCAGTATTGTTATTAGTGGTATGATAATTATATTTGCAATTATCGCCGCTGGGTATACTCGCCCGTTCATTAAAGATAGCGGAATAATCGTTGCAAACGAAACCGAAATCGTTACTAACCCGCTGTTTACAATGATATTATCTGTTTTTATATAACTTTTAAGCACCGGCAAAACTTTAATAATACCTAAAACCGAGAAATAGGATAGCAGAAAAGATAAATCCACCGCGGCTTTTGGATTTAATATAAATATAATAACCGCTGCAATTCCAAGGCTATTTTCAACGTCTGCCTTATATGAAAAAATCTGCGCTAAGAATAATAGATATGCCATTATTAGAGCTCTTGTTGCAGATATGCTACCATAGCAGAATATAAGATAGAATAGCGTTGTTGCTATAGTTGCCAAAATATATCGCAGCTTATAATTTATAATCAAATATCTAAATAAAAACAAAAATATAGCCGCAACTATCGCAATATGAAGCCCTGAGACTGCAAATATATGCAAAACACCGCTACCAAGATAGCTATAATATTCATCATCTTCAATTAAACTTCTATCCCCTGTCAGCACCCCATAGGATATAGACCCACCATCCAAAAAATTCTTGATAAACTCCC
>CAYJGN010000003.1:34552-56531 GCA_964369635.1 uncultured Oscillospiraceae bacterium | reverse complement strand
CCCTTTTCAGACTTTCTTTAAAGCTTTGAAGCCCATCTATTATAACATTTGCTGGTTTTATTATCTCACCAGTCGAAAATTCTGCTGTGAATGCATAGCCGTTTGCCAATCGGTATAAGTCATTTTGGTATGCATACCCTATATCCGATGAAACAACGTTTCCCGAAAACTGCACTGTATCATATAAATTCGCTTCGAAATGAGAGCGTTCAAATGTTGCAAAAAGGTTATCCGAAACCTTATCACCATCGACCGTTGTAAGCTCTATAATATAGTCGTATGAGATATTATCATAGCTTATCTCGCGCGAAACTACAACTCCAGAAACGGTTATATCTTCTCCGCTTTCAAAGGAAAGCTTATGATAATTATCTATTGAAACAAAACTATATATGATAAACGCAAAGACTATTAGCGGATAAATAATTAAACTTTTCGCTCTTTTGGCGATAAAAATCGAAATCGGTAGAATTAAAATGATAGATAAAAATGGACTTATCTTAAAATTATAACAAAACAAAGCGACCGAAAAGCTTGCAATAAAGAGATATCCAAGCATAGCAAACGGCCGCATCATAAAACCACCCTACTTTATAAGTTTGTTTTTAAAACTAAAGTTATTTATTAAATATCAGAGGGATAACTCCAAGGAAGAAGATATCGTCTCTATGCTCAGCATCGCCCTCTGCAAGGACAAAACCCTTACCTGCAATAATCGCACCCGCCTTTTGACAAATCTGCTCAAGACCGTCAAGTGAACCACCAGTGCTTACAACGTCATCTATAATAAGAACTTTCTTGCCATTCATATATTCAAGCTCTTCGCCATCCATATATAGAGTTTGCTCTTTTGCAGTCGTGATAGATTTCACCTTTATAGCGATAGGCTCTTGCATATATAGCTTTGAAACTTTTCTTGCAAGAAGATATTTCTTGCCGCTAAGTTTGCTCATTTCATATGCAAGCGGTATTCCTTTTGATTCAGCAGTTATAATACAGTCAAACTCCGGCGCATCACGAAGAAGTCCTTTTGCCGCTGCAATAGTCATCTCAACATCTGAGAACATATTAAAAGCCGCTATTGAGATATCATCATTAACTTTGCAGATTGGAAGCTCTCTTGTGAGACCTTCGATGTTTAGTGTGAAATATTTTCTTTCCATTTTAAACTCCTCTTTTAACCCGGAGGCCAGCTTAATGCTCTGCCGCCTAATATGTGAAAATGAAGGTGCGCTACCGATTGTCCGCCGTCTTCGCCGATATTCGTGACAACGCGATACCCACTATCAAGTCCCTCTTTTATCGCTATCTCTTTTATCTTCAAAAATATTTTCCCTATAAGCTCTTTATCGCTACCCTCAATATCCGAAACGCTTTTGATATGCTTCTTCGGTATTACCAGAATATGAGTTGGAGCTTTTGGGTCGATATCGCGAAAAGCAAATATCTCATCATCTTGATAGACAATGGTTGAGGGTATTTCCCCTGATGCGATTTTGCAAAATAAACAGTCCATAATTTCTCCATTCTGCGCACAGCAAAATTCACTTTATCAAATCTTAAATTCAACCTTTGATTTTTTTAGTTTCGCTATCTACTGCACACCATTTAGAATTAGACTTTGCGCAATTTTTTCACTGGTTTTCTTTATTATATCAGATATTTTTTTCTTTTTAAATAGTCTCGATAAATTTTTCCGCCGCCGCTATACCCTCTGACCATTTATTTATATCGCCAACGCCGCCCATAGCGCTCTCAGCACGTCCGCCACCGCGTCCACCTGTTACTTTGACAATCTCTTTTAGAACATCTCCACTTTTTACTCCTGCAGCAACAGCATCACTACCAGCCGCAACAAGAAGATTCTCACTCGTTGCCACAGCAACAACAATACTGCTATCTTTCTCTTTTATAGCATCTGCAAGCATTTTAAGGCTATTAGCATCTCCCTTTAAAGCAGCACTCACAAACGAGACTTTTCCTATCGTCTTTTTATTTGCAAGGATATCAGCGAGGTCAGATGTTGCAAGTTTTGCACGAAGACTCTCAAGCTCTTTTGAAAGGTTTTTATTTTCAAAAACAGTTTGTTTTGCTTTTGAAACGAGGTCATCGGCGTTATTTGCGTGGAGAATACCCGCCGTTTCATGAACTCTCTCCTCAAGCTCATTTAGCATTTTGAGAACCGATAGACCGGTTGTTGCTTCAATTCTACGAACACCAGAAGCTACCGAGCTCTCTGAAATAATCTTGAATACACCAGCTTTTGCAGTGTTATCTATATGTGTTCCACCGCAGAACTCTACCGATAGACCTTCAATCTCAACAACACGGACGATATCGCCATACTTCTCTGAAAATAGCGCAATAGCTCCTTTTTTAACAGCATCCTCATGCTTCATCTCAACGGCTGAAACTGCAGTTGCCGAAACTATTGCATTATTAACTATATCCTCAACTCGCTCTATCTCATCAGCAGTCATCGCTGAAAAATGGGTAAAGTCGAAACGAAGACGTTGCTCATCAACATAAGAGCCCGCCTGATGAACATGTGATCCAAGCACCTCTCGAAGTGCCGCTTGAAGCATATGCGCCGCCGTATGGTTTTTAGCTATTGCCGCTCTGCGGGTTTTATCAACTCTTGCTGTTACTATCTCGCCATCTTCTATTTCACCGCTCTCAATCTCACAAAGACAGCAGTTCATAGGGCCCAGTTTTTTCGTATCAATTACCCGCACACGAGCAGTCGCACTCTCGATAACTCCAATATCGCCAACCTGACCGCCGCCCTCAACATAAAACGGCGAATTCTCAAGGGTTATAGCTACCTGATCACCAACAGTTGCGCTCGAAACGAGTTTTCCTTTGTTTATGATATCGAGAATTTTTGTCTCACACTCAAGGCGATGATACCCGACAAAAGTTGTTTCAGCGTTGAAAGCTGAAATATCTATCTCATCGACCCAACCTGCATCGGAAGCACCTTTTCTATTCTCTCGCGCCCTTGTTCTCTGCTCTTCCATAAGGGAGAAAAACTTCTCTTTATCAACTTCAAATCCCTGCTCTTGCGCTATCTCATCAACGAGATCGTATGGCAGTCCGAATGTATCGTATATCCTGAATGCAACCTCACCTGAAATGGTTATTTTACCATCTTTTGAGAGCTTATCCATAATCTCACGGAGCATATCAAGTCCGCCAGATACAGTTTTCGCAAACTTCTCCTCTTCGATTTTTATAACCTTCTCGATATAATCTACCTTTTTAGCAATCTCTGCATAGGCTTCTTTATTCTCTTCAATAACCGTTTTTGAAACTTCAAATAGGAAAGGTTTTAATATCCCAATAAGTCTTCCATGTCTTGCAGCTCTTCTGATAAGACGGCGAAGAACATAACCACGACCCTCATTTGATGGCAAAACACCATCGCCAATTAGGAAGGTAGCGCTTCTAATATGATCGGTTATAACGCGAAGAGAAATATCCTTTTTCTCATCTTTTTTATATTCAACTTCGGCAATTTTGCAGATATGACCCATAATTTTCGCCATGGTATCGACTTCAAAAAGATTATCAACCCCTTGCATTATACATGCAAGACGCTCAAGTCCCATTCCGGTATCAATATTCGGTTTTGCAAGCGGGGTATAGTTGCCCTCGCCATCTGAATCAAACTGGGTGAAAACGAGGTTCCAAAACTCAACAAATCTATCGCAATCGCAGCCAACAGCGCAGCTCTCTTTTCCGCAACCCGCTTCAATGCCTCTATCGAAATAAATCTCACTGCAAGGCCCACATGGTCCTGTACCGATCTCCCAGAAGTTGTCCTCTTTGCCAAGGCGCACTATCCTATCTTCCGGTACACCAACATGCTTTGTCCAAATTTCAAATGCCTCATCGTCATCGAGATAGATTGAAAACCAAAGTCTATCGAGGGGTAGATTTAGTTTTTCAGTTATAAACTCATATGCCCAACTGGTCGCTTCTTTTTTGAAATAATCGCCGAATGAGAAGTTTCCAAGCATCTCGAAATATGTTCCGTGTCTTGAGGTTTTTCCAACCCTTTCGATATCAGGTGTTCGAATACATCTCTGACAGCTGGTAGCTCTATTGCCATCGACCTTCAAAGCACCAGTAAAATACTTTTTAAGAGGCGCCATTCCGCTGTTTATAAGCAATAGGCTGTCATCGTCAATCGGAACAAGCGGCGCGCTCTCAAAAACTTTATGTCCCTTGCTCTCAAAAAACTTTAAAAACTCCTCTCGAAGCTCATTTAGTCCTGTCCATTTCATAAAAAATTCTCCCTTCAAAATAAAAAACTCCCCGTCCACAAAGGGACGAAGAGCAAAACTCTACGCGGTACCACCCAAATTATGCATAAATGCATCAACTCAAAAACTTTAACGCAGTTTAAACGTCGCCGCATTTCCTCAGCGAAGCAGAAAAGCGGCACAGCCTATCGGTTATAGCCGCTCACACCAACACGACCTCTCTTTGATAACCCTATAAACCTTCTTCTTCTCATATGCTTTAACAAATAAATTATATATAAAATGTGTCATTTTGTCAACAGAAAATTATAGCGCATGCCGCTCAATTTCGGTTGCTATTTTAGTGAAGAGCGGTGCCGCTACCTCACTTCCGTAAACTCCCTCTTCGACAAGGATAGTTATAGCATATTTTGGGTTATTAGCTGGATAAAAACCCGAAAACCAAGCGTGGACAATTTCAGTCTCACCCGAATACTGCCCTGTCTGCGCAGAGCCTGTTTTACCTGCTACCGAAAAATATTCGGTATATGCTTTTTTCCCGCTCCCCTCCTCAACAACTCCGACAAGTGCATCGGTTAAAAGAGCCGCTGTTCCGCTTGATATAACCTTTTTCGAGGCAGTTTTTATTGCCTCTACCTCGATCCCATTTTCAATCGTTGATTTTATAAGGGTTGGAGGATTATAATACCCGTCATTTGCAACTGTTGCCATCAATGAGTTTAGCTGAATAGGGGTTGCCAGCAGCTCCCCTTGCCCAAAATAGATATTGCTGTATAAAATATCGCTCTTCTCTGCATCTGGGTATGGGAGATACCCTGATACGGAGGTTAAATTATCTGCAAAATTTGTTTCGCTATTAAACCCTAAAATATTTGCAAGGGTATATATTTCGCTATACCCAACTCTATTTCCAAGCTCGATAAAATAAGGATTGCATGAAACGGCAATTGCCTCCATAAAATCAAGCTCGCCATGCCCATCTCTATCGTGGCATCGAAAAACAACTCCTCCAATCTCGATATCTCCATCGCAGAGAAACTCGCTATTAATCTCGGTATTTGTTTCAAGAGCTGCCGCCGCAACAACGATTTTAAAAACCGACCCAACATTATATCCCATAAAAGCGCGGTTTATAAGCGGCAGATTTTCATCTTGCATGTCAGCTGCAATATTTTGAGGATTTTGACTTGGGAAGGTCGCTGTTGCAACTATCTCACCCGTTTTCACCTCTGAAACAACAACCGCACCCTTTTCTATAACTTCACCGCCAAATTCCTCAACTATCTCTTGAATCTGCTTGTCTATCGTTAAAACAACATTACCGCCAGCTCCCTCAGTTGAGAAAACCTCTATCTTGGCATCACTTCCAACTTGATTATATCCGTTAATCTCATAGTTTAATATAAAGCTCTCGCCACCGGTTGAGAGAAGAGAATCAAAACTTTTCTCTACCCCTGAAACTCCAACGCCATCAATATTTGTATAACCGATAATATTCGATAGAAGGTATGAATTATCGCTCCTATCGGTTTGAAGATAGCTTATATAATCATTTTCAATAAGCTCCTCGTTTATTACTTGCAGCGAAAAAACTCGCTGCGTTTTAAGCTTATCATAAAGCTCTTGCGCAGATATCTCGCATGCCGCCAAAATCTCTGCGACATATATCCGCTCTGCTGGGTTTATAACTATATACAAATTCTCAACAGATAGATTAATCGGAGTTTTGTTTCTATCAAAGATATTTCCACGCTCTGATGAGAGAATTTCCGTTTGCGTCTG
Source organism: uncultured Oscillospiraceae bacterium (assembly GCA_964369635.1). GTDB lineage: Bacteria > Bacillota > Clostridia > Oscillospirales > Ruminococcaceae > CAYJGN01. The sequence goes on along the minus strand of CAYJGN010000003.1, from coordinate 50,481 downwards.
CTGCCCTATCGCCTGCTCCTTGTACTCTTCATTATTTGAAATCATATAAACTTGAAGATACAAAACTGTGAAAACCGCAAAAATCGCCCCAAAGATAAAGACTGCTCTTTTTTTCATAAAATCACCCGCTATATTATTGGTGGATTTTATTTATGGTAAACAGGAATTAATCTACCCCTATTTTCGGCACAACAAAAAGCCGCTCTTATCGAGCGGCTTTTTTCAATACGACAGCTATCGCATTATGATTTTTATTAAATTTCAAAATCTAAATTCTAATCTTTGCTATCTGCACTCTGCTTTAGTACATTCCGCCCATTCCGCCGCCTGGCATTGCCATTGGAGGATTCTCTTCTGGAATATCTGAAACGAGCGACTCGGTTGTGAGCACCATTGAAGCTACCGAGATAGCATTCTCAAGAGCGCTTCTTGTTACCTTAGTTGGGTCAACTATACCAAAGCTTAACATATCGCCATACTCTTCAGTTACAGCATTAAAGCCGTATCCAGCTTTTGCCGCAGTCATAATTTTATCAATTATAACGCTTCCCTCAAGTCCTGCGTTAAGCGCTATCTGGTAAACTGGAGCTTTAAGTGCTGCAAGAACTATTGCCGCACCTGTTTTCTCATCGCCCGATAGGTTTTTCATAACCTTCTCAACTGCTGGGATTGAGTTTATCAAAACTGTTCCACCGCCTGCAACGATACCCTCTTCAACAGCAGCTTTTGTTGCCGCAAGAGCATCTTCAATGCGAAGCTTTTTCTCTTTCATCTCAACTTCAGTTGCCGCACCAACTTTGATAACAGCAACACCGCCTGAAAGCTTTGCAAGTCTCTCTTGTAGCTTCTCGCGGTCAAACTCTGAAGTTGTTGTTTCAATCTGGCTTCTAATCATTGCGATACGAGCTTTAATCTCGTCTGTTTCGCCAGCGCCATCAACAATTATAGTTGCTTCTTTCTCGATACGAACCTGTCTTGCAGAGCCAAGCATCGAAATATCAGCAGTTTTAAGGTCGTAACCAAGCTCTTCCGAAACTACCTGGCCGCCTGTAAGAATAGCTATATCCTGAAGCATCTCTTTTCTTCTATCGCCAAAACCAGGTGCTTTAACAGCAACACAGGTAAATGAACCACGAAGCTTATTAACAATTAGAGTTGCAAGAGCCTCACCCTCGATATCCTCAGCTATTATAACAAGCTTTTTACCAGCCTGAACAATCTGCTCAAGTAGCGGTAGAATATCTTGAATGTTTGTTATCTTCTTATCAGTTATAAGGATAACTGCATCATCTATAACAGCAACCATCTTATCAGAATCGGTTACCATATAAGGGGTGATATAACCTCTATCAAACTGCATACCCTCAACAACTTCGCTATAAGTTTCCGCAGTTTTCGACTCTTCAACGGTTATAACGCCATCAGCTGAAACTTTATCCATTGCTTCTGCTATAAGTTTACCAACCGTCTCATCAGCTGATGAAACTGTTGCAACGCGAGCAATATCATCAGAACCATCAACAGGTTTTGAGAGTGAAACTATCGTTTCAACTGCCGCTTTGCATGCAGCGCTCATACCTTTTTTTAGTATCATCGGGTTTGCACCAGCTGCAACATTTTTCATGCCTTCTGTTATAAGAGCTTGCGCAAGTAGAGTTGCTGTTGTTGTACCGTCACCTGCGGCGTCGTTTGTCTTTGTTGCAACTTCTTTTATAAGAGCCGCACCCATATTCTCAAACTTATCCTCAAGCTCAATCTCTTTAGCTATTGTAACGCCGTCATTTGTTATGAGCGGTGAGCCGTATTTCTTATCTAAAACAACATTACGACCTTTAGGGCCAAGGGTTATTTTAACGGTATTTGCAAGCTTATCTATACCTGCTTGCAGCGATTTTCTGGCCTCTTCACCATACTGAATATCTTTAGCCATCTTCTATTCCTCCTCAACTATTGCAAGAACATCGCCTTGACGAACTATGATATAATCTTCACCGTCAATTTTGACCTCTGTTCCGCTGTATTTGCTCATTATTACTGTATCCCCAACTGCAAGATAGATAGATACCTCAACGCCATCTACTATCCCACCAGGTCCAACTGCTACAACTTTCGCTGTCTGTGGTTTTTCTTTTGCTGAAGAGGCAAGGATTATTCCGCTCTTTGTCGTCTCTTCTGCTTCTGTAAGTTTTAGAACTATTCTATCCGCTAACGGCTTAATATTCATAAACTTTTCCTCCTTATTTAATCGATATTAGCACTCTTTGCCATCGACTGCTAATATATATTTTACTATATTTTTTAAAAAAATCAAGTGTTAATTTTGTCGGATAATTATTTTTTATAAATTCCTCTGGGCAGATTGAATTTTGCGGCTTTATGAGCAATCGAAAACTCAACGCTATTGCACCTTCTCACTTCGCCATCGCTATTTAAATTAAAATCTTTTTCAGATGTTATTTTAATATTTTTTGCTTTTGTTATAGTTATAAATTTTTCAAATCTTGGATCATAAATATGCCTACCCTCTCTATATGCAGAGACAAGATTTAAAAGCTTAAATCGGCTTATTGCACGAACGAGAATTATATCGAGATCTCCATCGCTAATATCAGCATGCGGCGCTGCATTATACCCGCCACCGTAGCATATGCCATTTGCAACAGCCACCATAAGATATCTCCCCGATTGCTTCTCTCCATCAATCTCTATCTCAAATTCACTGTTAAGCCTGCCCGCAACAGAATTTGCAACTGCCATATTATATGCCGCCGCAGCACTAACTCCAGGTAGCTTTTTAAACTTAATAAAGTTTGCCGCAACGGTTGCATCAAATCCAACCGAACAGATATTTATCGAAGTTCCAAAGTTATGGCTAATTATATCTATATCTATAGTACTGCCGTTAAATTGGCTATCAATATCAAGAAATGGCGTTTTGTTTTTAAAATACTTGATAAAATCATTTCCGCTTCCAACCGGAACAGCACCAATCGAATGATTTTTATCCTCGATATCTCGAAGTCCATTTAAAACTTCGCTTAGCGTGCCGTCACCACCGCATGCAAAAAAACGGCAATTTTCTTTTTCCAACGCAATTTTCCTGACAATCTCAGTAGCATTGCCGGGTGAAGAAGTAGTATAGATTAAAATTTCATTATTCAAATCTTTATAGTATCGCTCAATTAGTTTAGTCAGCAGTAAACTGCTATCTTCTTTTCCTGCCACCGGATTTAAGATAAATACATCCAAGTTATTTCCCCCCATATTATGTTTTTACACTCTATCTTCACCATTTTAGCAAAAAAACCCTTAGGTGGCAATATAATATACTTTAACAAATTATAAACTTTTGATATAATAGTTGCATTAAATGTAAATTTGGAGTAAATTATGATAATTAGATTTCAAAAACCCTGTGAGCAAGCAGATATTGAGGAGCTAATTAAAAGGGCGTTTTTATCTGCAAAAGAAACCGATGGCGATGAGCATAATCTCTATTCCAGACTTTGTGCAAGCGATGATTTTTTACCTGAATTATCCCTTATTGCAGAAATAGATGGGAAAATCGTCGGTCATATTCTATTTAGTAAAATGAAAATTGGCGACGAAATAGCGCTCGCACTCGCGCCCCTTTCAGTTGACCCCGATTATCAGGGTACCGGGATTGGAAGTGCACTTATCATAAAAGGGCATGAAGTTGCTAAAGAGCTTTCCTATAAAGCATCAATAGTTCTTGGCGATGATAACTATTATAAGAAATTTGGTTACCTTGAGGCTTCGAAGTTTGAGATATTAGCGCCCTTTGAAATACCATCGAGATATTTTATGGTGAAATTCTTCAGTGAGCAAACAATCAAAGGAGATGTTTTATATCCACCTGAATTTAATATTTAAGGAGTTTTTATGAAAACGATTAAACTAATAACTGCAATTTTAGCTATGCTATTTGCGATACTAAGCCTTACAAATATTTTAAATGATGACATTGCGATGCCGATTATGATGTTTTTTCTCGGTATCTCTGAAGTTGTTATCTCTTATGAAATGTTTAAAAGCGGCAGAAAATCGACAGGATACATCATGGCGGCTATCGCTCTTTTTATATTTATAACGATTTTCGTTGTATTGTTTTTTTAATTAGTTAATAAGGTTTTATAATTATTCAAAGGATAGAAAAACGAAAACAAAAGACGGTATGTAAGCTATGTGCTCATATACCGTCTTTATTTATTTTATTATCTATAAATTTAGAAGTATCTCTTTAAAAGACCCTCAAAGCCTTTGCCGTGTCTTGCTTCGTCTTTAGCCATCTCGTGAACTGTATCGTGGATAGCATCAAGGCCAAGCTCTTTTGCTTTTTTAGCAATATCCATTTTACCCTGACAAGCACCATGCTCTGCTGCAACGCGTAGCTCTAAGTTTTTCTTTGTGCTGTCTGTTACGCACTCACCAAGTAGCTCTGCAAATTTTGCCGCATGCTCAGCTTCTTCAAATGCATATCTCTTGTAAGCGTCTGCGATTTCAGGATACCCTTCTCTCTCAGCCACTCTCGACATAGCAAGGTACATACCAACCTCAGTGCATTCGCCTGTAAAGTTCATACGAAGGCCTTCAATTATCTCCTCATCAACTCCCTGTGCAACGCCGATTACATGCTCTGCTGCATAAATTAAATCTCCCGACTGCTCATTGAACTTTGAAGCAGGTGCTTTACATACAGGACAAATTTCTGGAACCTCGCCCTCGTGAACATAACCGCATATTGTACATACATATTTTTTCATTTTAAATCCTCCAATATTTTAATAATAGTAATCATTACTGATTTGTTGTATTCATTATATCAGTAATAATTACTATTTGCAAGGAATTTTTAAATGTTTTTTGTTTTTTGGTATTTTCGATAATTTTCTTATAAAAGAGACAGATAAATTAGCTAAAGACATGACTAACCGATTTATTTAATATTTATAGCACTCGGCAATCAAGCTTTACATAAATAAAAAGATATGCTACAATTGGCCCTGTTCATCAACAGAACTTTCTTATAAGTTCAAACAAAATAAAAGCGAGGTATAATAATGGCAACTATAGTAACATATATAATAAGCGCTTTGGTATCATCATTTGTTGGTTTATATTTAGGGGCTTCGATTAATGCGCCTGTTGGAGGCATGATTTTGCTAAATCTTATAACTTCAACCTGCTTTATTTTATATGCTGTCCAGAAAAACGCTAAAAGTGATGAGCAGGATAAAGCATCTTAGGTTATAAAGCTCATAAAAATAATCTGTGGTAATTATTTTCAAGTAAAATTTAAGATAAAAAAACAACACTATCAAATTGAACAGTGTTGTTTTTTTAATTCGTGCTTATAATTTTTTTTGCAAATAGGTTTAAACTCAATTTCCTTTTCTAAAAGAATTGAAATACCTTAGATGTTAATATTTAAAGCTTTTTCTCTATTTCGCACTACTACCGAAAATTCCCTCGTAATCTTGTGGATTTACAAAAACCGTCCGCTGGTCGGTATAGATAACTTTCCCCGGCATTGCACCTGCTGGTTTCTTAACATACTTAATTTTCGTCAAATCGACTGCCGCTTTTGCATTTTTGCTCTGCGATGAATAGTAAGCTGCGGCAATTGCAGCCTCTTCAAGTGATTTATTCGGCGGCTCCTCACCCTCAACTATAAGCACAACATGACTTCCCGGCGCATCTTTAACATGAAACCAGATATCGTGAGCCCTTGCAGTTTTTAGGGTTATTATATCATTTTGTCGATTATTTTTACCGACTAATATATCAAACCCATCTGAACTTTTTAGCATTATCGGCTTTGACGATTCCCGTGTCTTTTTATCATTTTTAGAAGCCCTAATAAATCCCTCACGCATAAGCTCTGCTTTTATATCGGATAGCTCTTCGCTTGACTGCGCTCGCTCTATAATATCTATAACCGAATTTAGATACTCTAGTTCTTTATATCCTTTTTCAATTCGAAGGGTTAGCATCTGCTCTGCTGTTACCATCTTTTTATACTTTTCATATAAAACTGAAACATTTTCACCGGGACTTTTTCTCGGGTCAAGCGGCACTTCTATCTCTTTCTCGTTTATATAATCATAAACAACCGCTCTATCCATCCCCCGCTTTAAAAGATAGAGATTTGCGGCAAGCAAGTCTGCGCGCTCTTTGATTTTCTCCCGCTCACGGCTAATATAAAGCTCTTTGTTCTGCGCAGATATCCTGTTTTCAGCCCGTTTTTTTAGATTCCGAACTCTCTTTAGAAGCTCACCGCCAATATTCCTTTTATAAGCTTGCATTTCCTTTTCGGTATAGAACTCATTTAATAGAACTGATGGACTATCAAACTCTATATAGCTGCTCTCATATGGTTTTACCACTAAAAAGTCAGAGTAACTGTCATCATTTTTTATTATGTAGCAGCTATTTCCGCTTATCGCCTCATCGCGCACCTCTTCGTATCCTTTGATAAACACCTCTTTTATAAGCTCACTCGATGGGATATCATCTCCAAAAGCTATTTCGCTAATTTTTCTTAAAATAGCCGCGGAAACACCGTATACCGTCTCGGACAAAGCCTTTGATAGCGAGCGAAACTCTTTTTTTGCGATTATATTATAAACTTCCTCGCCACCGCTGCTAAACGGTACCTTCCCCTCCTGCGGTGATAGCGGTGAATATAAAGCTCCAGGTAAAATAATACGGCTGTTTTCTCCGTCAATAGCTTGACGCCTTGTGGCATCTATTATTTTCCCCTCACCTGAAATGAGCATAATATTTGAATTTCTGCCAGTAAGCTCGGCTACGAGACTCACCGTATAAGCATCTCCTATCTCATCGGTGGCACTGAAAACAAGGGTAATAACCCTCTCGCAAACTTGCTTTTTAATCTCGATAACCCTTGCACCTTGCAGATATTTCCGAAGCAATATGCAAAGCATCAGCGGAGTTTTTGGGTTTTCAAACTTCTTTTCGGTATAGCATATTCGCGGTAGTGCCGACGCTGAAATAAGCAGTCTCTTACTGCCGTTTCTCCCACGTATAACAAGAACCATATCTTCGCGTGTATGCATAGTTATCTTCTCAACTCTGCCATCCAGCGAATTTTCTTCCATCTCTTTTGCTATTCTATTTAGAAAAATTGCATCTAATGCCATAAAATCCCCTTAAACACTCATATAAGGACAGCAGTCCTCAAAGAACACGCTCTCTACTGCGTCGCCCAAAATCTCTTCAAAAATTTTCATCGACCAAACTTCGGTATAATAATGCCCCGCTTCTAATATAACGATATCGTTTTGCATAGCCTCTATATGATGCGAGTGCTTAACTTCACCCGTTAGTATTCCATCGCAACCGATACTTTTTGCAGTCGCTATAAAATCACCACCACTGCCACCTATAACGAGCAACCGCTCTATCTGTCTGCCTGTTTTAGTATAGCGTACAGTATCGCACAAAAGCCGCTCTTTAATAGTTGAGGCAACTGCTGCCGCATTGCTCTTTTTTATCTCTAAAACTCTATAATCGGGACAATCGTTTTGCAAAACTTTACCGCCGACTAATTTGCAAAGGCAATCATTTACCCCATTATCTGCTAAGTCGAAGTTTGTGTGGGCAGAGATTACCGCTATACCTTCTTTGTAAGCTCTTAAAATTGGCATACTATGTGTTAGCGTTTTAACTGGTGAGAATATTGCTGGGTGATGTGTTATTATCAAATCAGCCCCTATTGCTATCGCTTTATCTATTGCGCTGTTTGTTAAATCAAGAGAGAGCAATACTTTATTGACAGCATCGCTCATATCTCCCGAGATAAGACCCACATTATCCCATGAAAATGCACTCTCAAATGGCGCATGTTGATCTATTAAATCGTATATATCAGCTATGGTTTTCATTCTCGACCATCCTCTCAAGTTTTAATAAAACGCCTTTAAAACAAGGCTCCTTAATGCATTTTTTCGCCAAAAGCTTTATCTGCTTTTCTAAATAAGTTTGCCCCTTTTTAGTCGCTATATCTATTTTACCAATATAATTATAAACTTCATCGCACTCGAATTTTTCACCTGTAAAGCCCGTATTAATGATTGAATATATCTTATCTCGCTCAATAACAACAACCTCTTCTTTTATAGAAAACCCATTTTCAAAAAGAAAGCCTCGCAACCGCTCATCTCGCGACATAGGTCCTAAAATAAGATTTTTCCCCTTAAACTGCTCAATATCCTTCTCGATAATCGAGGCTATAAGCTCGCCTCCCATACCAAGGATTGCAATATCTGAAACATCGCAAACACCAGCTTTTATTCCATCACTCAAGATAAGCTGTACGCAGTCCTCTAAATTATATCTTAAAACAGTTGCTCTTGCTTTTAAAAGCGGCCCTTCTAAGATATCAGATGCTATCGCTCTTTTTATTTTTTTATTTATAAGAAGGTATGCAAATAAAAGCCCATGGTCACAGCCTATATCCCAAAGGCTATCACCGCAAACAAAATCCGCTGCTGCTTTTATCCTTTCGCTAACTCGCATTTTCCCTCCGAAATTAAAGAGCCGGTTTTTCAACCGACCCTAACAGATGACAGACATTATATGGTCAGGCATCAGATATATTTTTTGTCCTATTATCTCTTAACCATTAAGTTTTGATAGAAGCTCGTCTACCGAAACACCATGAACCATACATGCCTCTTCAAGGGTCTCTGCTCTTGAAGCCGGACAACCAAGACAATGCATTCCCATAGCTAAAAGATGCTCCGCTGCTTCTGGTTTTGTTTTTAGTATCTCATCTATTATAGTATTTTTAGTAAACATATATTTAACCTCTCTTTTTTAAGTCTTAATTTATTATATACTTTTTTCTTTAAAAAAACAAGAAAAAAACAGCAGGTATAAACCTGCTGTTTTCAAAAGCGAAATATCTTACGCTTCATCTCTCATACTTGCAAAACACTCGCTGCAATATACGGGACGCTCTTCATGTGGTCTGAAAGGAACTTTAGCCTCTGCTCCACACTTTGCACAAGTTGCTGCAAAATACTCTCTTGAGCTTCTTGCTGCAGCTTTACGGTTGTCACGGCAATCTTTGCATCTCTGAGGATCATTTACGAATCCTTTAGCTGCATAGAATTCCTGCTCACCTGCTGTGAAAACGAACTCTTTTCCGCACTCTTTACAATTTAGATTTCTGTCGCTAAACATTTTGATATACCTACCTTTTTTTTGATGCCCCAAGCTCGTTTAACCGACCGTGTATTTGCCTTTTAAATGTTGCTTATGGGTTTTGATAATATATAAAAAGCACTTTGCTTTTTACCGAAGTTTACGGCGTACCCGATAAATCGAATTTTCTACCGACTTTACCGTTATGCCAAGTTTTTGCGCTATCTCCTGATAGCTATGTCCCTCGAGGAAGAGGATAATGCTTTCTTTTTCATTTCGCGATAGAGACTCCATTTTTTCAAATACCGCCTCAAGTCGCATCTTACTCTCGAGATTACTTTGAATATCACTGCTATCCGCTTTGATATTCTCATTTAATATATCTGCATCGGTCAATATTTTATTGCCGACCTTATTATACGTTGCAATAGCGCCATTAATTTTACTGTCAATACAAATAGTTGCATATACGGCGAAAGGAACACCTTTGTCCTCATCGAAGCTAACCGCCGCCTTCATAAGACCTATCATACCCTCTTGGAAAAGATCATCTTTATATGAATCAAGTCCGGATATTCTATAAATCCTTTTCTTTACAAGGTGGGAATATTCTTCGATAATATCCGATATCTTTTGGTCGTTAAAAAAACTTTTCTTCAAACTAACCTCCGATATGAGAATTAACTATGACTCTTAGTCTACTTCAAAAACAAATTAATGTCAAGTTGATAATATAAATTATTGTAAAATAAAACGTTTTTCGTGCAATTTTTACAAATAACACTGTGTAATATTACAACTAATCGAAGTCCCTCGTTATATTTCTTACCCATTTTCCCTGCAACATTCGTATAAAAGCACCTACTGCCTTTAATATAGTATCACTTCGAACACAGAGATAGACAAGCCAAACTGGTGCTTCTAAAACAAGTCCCATAAACGCACCGAGCGGAACCGCCACAACCCACATACTTGCAAGGTCGAGCTTTAGAACAAATTTAACATCGCCACCCGCTCGCAAAACACCTATTAGGTTTACAAATTCATTTGATAGAACTATAGCGAGTATTCCGCCGACTATAAGCACTTCATGCGCAATTAATTTCGTTGACTCAGGAAGCTCGTATAGATTTATAAATAGTCCACCGGTGAGGGCTATGACAATCGCTGCAAATATACCAATTCCTATCGAGAGAATATTTAGAGTAAATGCTGCGCTTATCGCACGTTTGTTATCATTCTCACCAAGTGCTTTACCTATTATTATAGCCGTTGCGTTTCCTACACCAAATATAGCCACCTGACCGAGTTGCATAACCGTTCCGACAACTGACGTTGCCGCAACAGCCGCCTGACCCATCCGCCCAAAAATAGCGGCGTGGATAGATGCACCTATTCCCCAAAGCATCTCATTGAAGACAACAGGGATAGAATGCTTAAAATAATCCTTCACAAGCCATTTCTCAGGCTTTAACATATTTTTAATCGTTATCTTTGCATTACTTCCAAACTTCGCATTATATATAAGCGCTAACACAAGCTCAGTTGCCCTTGCAATCAGCGTTCCTATTGCAGCACCAACAACGCCAAGCTCTGGGAATCCAAATTCACCGAAGATGAAAGCATAGTTGAAGAAAACATTTATAATGAAAGAGATAAATCCAACAAGTAGCGGGAACCTGACCTGCTCAACACTACGAAGCATCATAAGATAGGTATTTGAGAACCCATAAAACAAAAAGCTTAGAGTCATAACCCGAAGATATTTAGCTCCTTCTGTTATAAGAGCGATATCTGGAGTATATAGTCGCATAACGAATTCTGGAAAGAGAACGCCTATCGTCGTGAATAAAATCGAAATCCCCATCATTAGAAGAATAGTAAACGAGACTATTTTGCTTATAGTTTTCGTATCCTTTTTCCCCCAATACTGGGCTATCAGCATAGATCCTCCTGAGGCAAATCCAAAGCAGAATATCATAAATATAAAGCTCATCTGATTTGCAAGGTTTACTGCTGAAAATGCTGTTTCATTTAAACTACCAACCATCAAACTATCCGAAATCTGCACCGCAAACCCGACAAGATTTTGCAATACGATAGGTGTTGCTATCGTTGCAAGCGTTTTATAAAATGATTTTTCTTTTATAAGACTAAATTTTTGCATTTTTTTTAAAACCTCTCAATTATAATATAAACAATCGCTGCTTCGCTATGATTATTTGTTAATGAAGAATAAAGGCTGAAAATCTTTTATTTCCCATTTGCAAAATTCACTTTACGACCCAAAACTTTTCACTTTAATATTACTTTTCACTTTATATTTCTCTTCGCAAAACGATAAAAAAATAGCACCCCTATAACCGCTGTCAAAATATGATACAGCGATAATAAAGCCACCAACCACCATTTATTCGATTACTATAAGTTTACCAAAAAAACACAAAATTGTCAAGTTATAACTTAAAAAAGGTAAAAAGGGGTAATCATTTAGCAAAAACGTTTTATTTAAGCAAAATAATTGTCTATTTTTGTACTGTTTATTGTACAAAAAATGTGATACAGTATAAATAACATAAATAGGATGTGGTAAACTTGATTAAACTTGAAACGATTTACTCAGACTTCAAAAAAAATAACTACGACATATTCTATGACAATATAGGGTTTGCTTCAGCAGTGACAATTTCGCTCAACAAATCTGATTATGGTATCTTCATTGATAAGTCATACGAGACCAAAGAGCGCGAGCTCAAAGAGATTTTGATGCACGAATATGGTCATTGCAAAACCGGTACCCTATATAAGTTCGATACCGATAAACTGACAATCGAGCGCTGCGAGCGCTGCGCTGACAGAACGGCAATCGAGAGATATCTCCCCTACGAGGAGCTTTGTGAGGCTATGCGAAATGGCTACCGCGAAGTTTATGAGCTCGCTGAGCATTTTGAGATAACCGAAGATTTTATAAAGAAGGCGTTATTTCATTATACTAACAATAAAGGTTTATTTTTCGACGAACGTTAGTTGCTTCTAACTCAACTGCACACTGATAACGTCCGCAATTATCAATCGTAATCTTTGTCTTTATCGAAATCAATACCGAGGTCGGTATCGACGGTATTTGCAAGTTTTATGCTGCCTTTTCCGTATTTCAATCGAATTTCATCCATAGCACGTTCGATATTCTCTTGTTTTTCGGTATTTTCCAAAGGCTCTAAAAAGGATATCTGCCCCATATTATTCTCATCAACAAGGTTAATAGCCGTCACCGTGAGCGCCCTTATCGATCTTTTCCCATAGCATTCTTTTGTGAGTGACAATGCTTCATTATAGATAATCTTTGCAAGGTCGGTCGAGGTCTTTAGACTCCTCTGCTTTGAGATATGGGTAAAATCCGAAAATTTAACAGAAACAGCTACGCCGGTTGTGCGTAGCTTTTTTTTGCGCAATCTTGAAGCAACGCTGTCACAAAGAGCTGATAGGCCTGATTTTATATCGTTTAAACTCTCAAGGTTCCTTCGAAAGGTGAGCCCGTTTCCAACTGTTTTCGGTACATTCTCCTTATAATAGGAAGCTACCAGAGCACTATCCTCTCCCCTCGCATTTATCGAAAGGGTAACCCCTACCTTGCCAAGCGCACGCTCCAAAAACACCCTATCCGCCGCCGCAAGGTCTCCTATAGTATTAATCTCACACTTTTTTAAAAACTCAAAAACCGCCCTACCAACATAGATAAGGTCGGAAACTGGCAGAGAATATATCTTTTCTTTAAAATCAGCTCTTGTTATAACCGTTGTAGCATCCGGCTTTTTCATATCGCTTCCAAGCTTTGCGAATATTTTATTAAAAGATACCCCAACTGAGACGGTAAGCCCAAGCTCTCTATAAACTTCTGCTCGTATCATATCTGCAATTTTTTCGGGGTCGCCGCCAAAAAGCTGCTTTGAATTAGTTATATCAAGCCAGCTCTCATCAATCCCAAAAGGCTCAACTAAATCAGTATACCTCAGATAAATTTCATTAATCATATCGCAATAAGCGGCATATAAATCATGGTGTGGCGGCAGGATAACAAGGTCTTTGCATTTATTTCTTGCAAACGAGAGCGGCTCACCTGTTTTAATATTATATTTTTTCGCTACCTCGTTTTTAGCAAGGACAATTCCATGGCGATTTTCCTCATTACCACCAACGACAACTGGAAAATCTTTATATTGCGGGTTAAAAAGAAGCTCAACTGAAGCATAAAATCCATTGGCATCACAGTGCAGAATATCTCGCTCCAAAGCTATCACCCCTCAAAAAAATCAACTATCTCATCGCCGCGGACAAGATAAGCTCTCTTTGCAAGTTTTGCAAGCGGAGTATCTATTTTTGAGTCTGAATAGAATTCCTCCATCTCAAAGTTTGGCATTTCCTCTCGCAGGCGAACAACCTTATTCTCTCCATGGTTATTTATCTCTATCTTACCCGTTTTTATATCTATCTCAGTTGCTATTAGATGCTTCACACCAAGCTCTTTGCATATCCCTTCAAGCAAAAATTTCGGAGATGCCGATAGAATAACATCATCTTTTCTATCTCTCTCTAAATAAAACTGCTTTATCTGGTCTTTGTTCTCTGCCCAAAAAAGCTCCGCCGACTCATAAGCATCAACATCCTTTAAAAACGAGAAGACAACCGTCTTCATCTGCGCTCTGTCGCGAAAACCGAGCTTAAAAAGAAGACCATTCCAGAGAGCTTTCAAAACTGTTCTTTTAGCCGCTCTGTATCTCTTATAGCAAAACCTTAAATAGAGGTAGGTTGAGTCTTTATATGTTATAGTTTCATCAAAATCAAAACCGTATATCTTCATAATAATTATTTAGCTGAAAATTAGATAGTCATCTGCTATTTTTTCAATCAGATGCTTCTCAGCAACACTCCCCTTATCTTCAATAGCGATAACCTTCATTCCAGCTTCGTTTGCCGCTTTCATGCAGCGATAAGTATCTTCAAACATAGCCAAATCCGCAGTTGGTATCCCCATTTTTTCGCTCATAAGCTCATATACATCGGTATTGCTTTTATCCATCTGCAGTTCATGAGTGCTTACTATATGATCAAAATAGTCAATTAAATTAAGCCTTCTAAGAGCTCCCTTTGCAAGAGTTATATCACAAGCGGTACAGACCGAGAGCGGAACCCCTCGACTGCGAAGATTTCGAATAAGCTTATCGGCACCCTTTTTTATCGGAATTTCTTCAAAATATGCTTTTGTCATTTTATCTTTAATATCTTGAATTAACGTCTCTTTTTTCTCTAAAACACCGAGTTCATCGACAATATAATCGACAGACATTTTAATGCTCATCCCTCGAATTCTGCTCTCATCTACCTCTTTATCAGCGCAGTACTCTGCAAAAAACTCTTTATTCATATTATCCCAAAAAGGAAGCGAGTCTATAATCGTTCCATCGAGATCGAAAACCGCCCCTTTGAACGATGTATTTATGCTGTCAATCATCTATTTCTCTCCCAACTTTTTCTTGTTTCCCTCGTCATCAACTATATAAGTATTATCAAGCGTTGCTTTTAAATTATTTCTAAAACTCGCGATATACTCTTCGCGCAATCTTTTCTGCTCTGCTAATTCATCTGTCGACAAATCCTCTTCTCTGCTCTTTTTTGCAAGTTCATTAATTCGCGCTATCTTTTTTTCGTCCATGCTATCTCCTTATTGTTTTATTCCCTTATAAAGTGTGGTATAATGCTGATATTAAGGGGTGTTTTTATGGAAAATCTTATGTTATCTTTTGAAGTTGTCTTCCCGATACTCATCTATCTGCTTTTAGGGTTTGTTTTTAGAAGAATAAATCTTATAAGCGATACAGCCTCTGGCGCACTAAACAGTTTCGTCTTCGGCATAGCACTTCCCTTTTCGCTCTTCATAAACGTTTACAGCGTTGATATTAAGCAGTATTTAAATCCCGTTTTTATTCTACAAGGGGTTTTATCTGCTGTTACAGTTGCGCTTTTAGGACTTTTTATCGGCGCTAAGTTTGAGAGTGATAATACCCGAAAACCAGTTTTAGCGCAAGCTGTCCTTCGCAGTAATTTTATCATATTCGGCCTTTCAATTGCAAGCACTTTATATGGTGATACAGGTATCATTTATACCTCACTGCTAATTGCTTTCACCGTTCCGATAACAAATATGTTCTCGATTTTTGCATTCGAGTTCTTTAGAGATTCAAAGCCAAGTGTTCGCACCATTGCCAAAAACATAGCTAAAAACCCGATTATAATAGCGGCAGTTTTAGCTTTTCTCTTCTATTTCTTAAATATCAGAATACCAGAAATCGCTGTTTCACCTATCCGCTCAATAGCAAATACAGCATCTCCCGTTGGTCTTATAGCGCTTGGTGCCTCATTTAAGTTTTCAGATACGGTAAAATATCGAAAACAGCTAACTATAGGCGTTTTTTCAAAACTTATCCTCGCACCCGCACTAATTATTCCAATACTAATTCTGATTGGCGTTTCGGATGTGTATCTTGTAACTATACTCGCTATGCTTGCAAGTCCGGTTGCAATCTCTTCATTTTCAACAGCGCAGATACTCGGCGGCGACGATGCACTCGCAGGTCAGCTCGTTGTTTTCACCTCGCTATTCTCGATAATAACCATCTTTCTATGGATATTCACACTTAGCTCACTTGGGTTTATTATTACATAATTTTGACACAAAATAA
>CAYJGN010000003.1:11423-34542 GCA_964369635.1 uncultured Oscillospiraceae bacterium | reverse complement strand
ATCAGAAATTAATAAAGGGGTGTTTTTTATGCCAAAAATGCTAATAGCCGACGATAATGTTCAAATTACTTCAATCCTCTCAAAATATGCTATAAGCGAGGGTTTTGAGGCAGTCTGCACTTTTGATGGCGGAGAAGCTTATGATGCTTTTAACGATAATGATTTCGATATAATCCTACTCGACGTCTCGATGCCTGTTATGGATGGTTTTGAAGTTTGCAAACTTATCCGCAAAAAGAGCAATGTGCCGATAATTATGGTCACCGCTAAGGGCGAGGATTTTGAAAAGATTATGGGCCTTGAGATAGGTGCTGACGACTATGTTATAAAACCATTTTCACCAGCTGAGGTTATGGCGCGCGTCAAAGCTATTTTGCGCCGTATTAATATAAATGAGAATGCTAATAACGTCATTACTATTGATAATTTGAAAATTGATCTCGATAAATACCAGGTGACTATCGGTGCTGATATCGTCACCCTTACAAAAAAAGAAACCGAGCTTCTCTGGACCCTTGCCGTCGAGAAAAATAAGGTCTTCTCAAGGGACAACCTCCTCTCCTCCCTCTGGGGTTACGACTATTTTGGAGACAGCAGAACTGTTGATAGCCATATTAAAAGACTGCGCGCAAAAATCGATGCTTACGACCACCCAAACTGGGAAATAAAAACCATTTGGGGAGTTGGATATAAGTTTATGGAGAGTGAAGATGTGGGAGAGTAAGATTAATAAAAAGCTCACTCTGCATTTTATCTTAGCTCTTTTATCGCTCATCTTCATCATGATATCGGTATTTAATTTTATTTTCCGCTGGAATACAACTAATATCTATAAAGATAGCATGGAGGCAAGGGCTATTGGAATTGCTGAAAATATCTCAAAAGGCTTTGCAAACTCATCCCTTCAACTAACAGACTACCTCGAGCTTTACATTTCGATGAACGAGGGAGATATTTGGGTTGTAGCTCCCGATACAGGTACTATGTTTGGCGGCGGAGATCTATATTCGCTAAATGAGCTCCCAAACGATGCCGAGCAGATTATAACAGAAGCACTTGAAGGAAAGACTAAGTTTTCTGAAAATTTCAGCACTGTTATAAATAGCGCTACGCTAACTGTTGGAACACCTATCTATTCGATGAACGGCGAGCGAATTATCGGAGTCTTGCTTTTGCACCAGCCGATTTCAGGTATAAACACCCTTGTTAGCAGCAGTTTATTGCTTCTAACCGCTTCAATAGCCGGAGCGCTTTTGGTTGCGAGTCTTATCGCATTTATCCTATCTCGCCAATTTACCGACCCCTTGCATAAGATGAAAAACACCGCCCTCGCACTTGCGGACGGCGATTACAGTGCAAAGACAGGCGTTTTATTAAACGATGAGATAGGCGAGCTTGCAACGGTTATAGATAACCTTTCAGACAGGCTTTATGAGGCAAAAAACCAAAGCGAGCGGCTTGATATGCTAAGGCGAGATTTTCTCTCAAACGTCTCACATGAGCTGAAAACCCCGGTCACCGTTATAAAGGGAAGCCTTGAGGCGCTAAATGATAAGATTATAACAGACCCTGTTGAGGTTGATGAATACCATCGCCAGATGCTAAAGGAAAGCGAGCTTTTATCAAGGCTTGTCCTCGATCTTTTAGACCTCTCGAAACTGCAACATGCAGAATTTGATATCGAGCGCGATGAGGTTAATCTCTGCGAGGTTGTAAACGATACTATAAGAAGTTGCAGACAACTTGCACTTAATAGAAATATCGAAGTTGTTCTAACGCGTGACTGCGAGATGCACAGCTATATTGGAGATTATGGCAGACTTCGCCAGATGCTTATGATAGTTCTTGACAATGCAATTAAATTCTCACCTGAAAATGGAGTTGTAAAGGTGAATTTTGAAAATAACATCCTCTCGATAACCGATAACGGCATCGGTATACCAAAGGACGATATGCCGTATATCTTCGATAGGTTTTATAAGTCGAGACACGAGAAAAATAAAGAAGGCACCGGACTTGGCCTACCTATTGCAAAGGAAATAGCAAGCAGACATAATATCAAAATGACCCTCGAGAGCGCCCAAGGCAGCTATACAACATTTTTCTTTGATTTTAACTGATTAAATATAAAATAAAAAAATGCACCTTAAGGTGCATTTTTATTTATCCTCTTTTGGCGAAATATATTCTATTAAATCTGATATCTCAATTTCAAAATAATAGCATAATTTACAAAGCAAATTTGCATCGAGTCTTTGAAATTCATTTCGGCAATATTTATTGAAAGTATATCGTGGTAAATCAAGGTCTTTGCATATCTTATTCTTTGAAATATTATTTTCTTTCAATAGTTTATTTATATTTAGTTTCAATCCACCAAAATCATAAACCATTTCTGATTTAACTTCACGCATATTTCACCCTCATTAGCTCTTTACTTTTATAATAATATTCTATATAATTAGTCTATAATAAATAACTCAATTTTTATTACCTCAATATATATTTATCTATAATGGAGAATATTATTTATGAACTGTAAAATAACCAGATGTGATACCTTTGATTGTATCTACAACCATGATAAAAACTGCATTTTAACCGAAGTTTCGATAGGTATGCTCGGCGGGTGTAGTGAGTTTATTCAATATAGCATCCCTTATGAATTAAAAGAGCGGTTAAAACTTGAAACATTGCACCGTCTTCACGGGCGCGAATTTGACTATCCGCTCGGTGAATAAATATTAAAAACCTTTTTTAATAATCTCCATCACTGCATTCCTCTCTCGATTAAACAGATAAGCTTCTATTAAAAAACCTGTGAATTCTCGAAATCCACAGGTTTTTGTTCTACATTTATCTTTATGGTTAGTTTCTTTAGTGTTCGTCTTTTTAATTTCGCATGAGATATATTAAGTTAATCAGAGCTGTTAATGATATTTTTAAGGACTATCTCACCATCTTTTTCATAACCTTCATTAATATAGTGAGGGTTATTTTTTGTGTATTCATTGTAGATATCTATTGCAAGTTTTATCGCTTTTTCTCGCTGTGGTTTATCAAAACTCTCAATAAGCCCTGCTCCAAGTGCATTAAATCCAGCAGAGATATTAGCGATTATTGCTGTCATCACAGGATTTTTAGTCTTTATCCAGCCGTACATTGATGCCGCTGTTGAGCTGTTGCCACAACCAGTAGGATCGACACAAGGAAGATTATCTATATCTATCACTGGAACAAAATAACTTTTGTTGTCTGTCAAAATATAAGAACCTTTGTTTCCACAGCGGTAAAAAAACATCTCTAAATCCCATTTGTAAATCTCTTCAAATATCTTTTCTATATTATCAGTTTTAAAAAGTTTTGATGACTCATTGTGATTTAAGCTTGCCATTTCAGGTTTTAAATAGCGAAGTCCTGCATTTATCCTTTGAAGCTCAAGCTCAGTACCTGTTCCGCTGCCTATTTCCCACATCATCTGAAAACCGCACTTTGATTTAGCTTGGTGCAGTTGTTGCCAAAACACATCATAAGTAGGCTCAACAAATAAACAAAATCCTGCAACATCCATACAACCCGCCTCTATCTGCTCTGGTCTTAAGTTCGCCCACCCATAATTAAACTGACGCGGGTGATAGCTGTCTTTATTATTGATATTTGTGTCGTATGAACCATCTTCTGAGTAAATAAGGTCAGCTGCATGGGTTTTATCAAAAACCACTTTTATACAACTATCATCGACATGGTTTTTTGTCATCCATTCGCCATAATATCCGGTGAAATCAGCGGCTGAATTTAGAATCGGTTTTACATTATCATCAAAAACCCGAATTCCAGTATAGGCAAAAAGGCATGGTCCACCGAGATTCGTCCCAACAACATTACCTTTAGGATCGATTACTCTGTCAATTGACGCGTGTCCTCCTACTGCAAATTTCATACTCTCACCTCATTAATTATCCTGCACAACTCCTTTGCTGCCCATCTAAACTCCATAGCAGGGTTGACCCTCTCGAACTCTGCAACAACTTCGCTGTCTATAGAATTATACCCTTTAAATGCTCCTGATATCATACCGACTATACAGGCTATTGTATCAGTATCTCCACCTATATTAGCTCCACCGATAACCGATTTCATGACATCGCCGTCCGATGCCACAAAAAGCCCTATCGCTATACCTGTAGTCTGGGCAATAGCCGATGAGTCTGTTCCCATTTCATCGTTTAAAAGCATTTCCGCCTGCTCTTGTGCGGCAGCACTATACCCTATTTCAATTGCTTTTAAAATTTTAGGTAAAACTCTGGCACCCGGTGCTATTCGAGCAGTTCCTATACCTATTCTTTCGCCCTCTTTAGCTCCATATACAGCTGCTTTTAAAATACTGTGAACGCTTGCTCCTTCACTAGCTGCAACAGATATCGCACATGCGATAGCACAGCTTGCAGAATAGGCAATTTGCGAACCATGTGAGCATTTTGTCATAGTAATTGCTGTCTCGACTGCTTTTGCCGGATCTCCTGGATGCAAAAGCCCAGCCCCTGCAATGCGCATGATCGCACCATTGGAAGTTCCAAACTCATAAAGCCCTGAAGTTCTCCCTATTTCCACTGGGTCAACGCCAGATTTGAAATCTTCAATTACCTTTCTTGTAGTTGGTCCTGCATTTCGAGGATAATATCTCGGGTAGTTTAACGACCAATTCACAAGTGCTTCCGCAGCAGCGTCTGCGGTTAAATTGCCGTTTGTTTTAATTATCGCTTTCACCATTTCAAACATCTGCGATGCATCATCGGTAATTTCTGCCTGCATATTTCCAAAAGCTACTTTATTTGTTGAACCATCGACAAAACTACCAATCCTTCCGTACTTCTTAACAATCTCAGGATAGCTCATCGCCTCGCTCGGTGCACCTATAGCATCACCTATCCCTGCAGCTGTTAGGCTACCTAAAATTCTATCGTATAAATTGTACATCACTATCCTCCTACTTTGTAAACGAAATAGTTTTTTCGCATAGTAGTGAAAGATTATAGTTATTTGCAGTTTCCACTATATTTTTATTGCTTTCTAAAAATTCGCAAACACCATTTCTCGCCCCTGCAATAGCTCCAACTATAGCAGCCGTCTTGTTCGATTGGTTTCCAGCATTTGCTGCGATAGTTATAGCTCTTTTTGTATCATCTATGCAAAATGCTAATATAGCAACTGCTGATGGAACTGTTTCGCTCGCATAACTGCCAAACCCAATATTATCCGCCAAGGTATCTATTATCTTTTGATCATCAAAAGAGCTATTGAAAAGGCAATCAACCGCCCAGTCAATTCTGCTTTGTATCTTGCTGCCAACAGCAGTTTTACCAACTATCCGCTCAGCTTTATCAAAAGAAGCTTGAGCTGCATACTTCGATATTTCAACTACATCTTTGCCGTTAATTTTATCAGTTAGAGCGACGGAGCAAAGGGCTGCAACAACTGCCGCGCCAGAAATTGCTATTGCGTTTGTATGTGTTATAATACTCTGCTTTATTGCGTTATCAATCGCTTTTTCGATATTACCTGGAGCTAATAGACCCGCAACAAAGCCCCTTGACGCAGCGCCATTTGTGTTCATATAGCCGATACAAGGTATTCTATCAAACCTTGTTTCTTCATACTCACCCCTCGCTACAACAATCCCTCTTTTTGTGTTTTTACCTGCAAATATATTGCAGTAATCACTATTGCTCCAGTTCAGAAGTGCTCTTGTTGCAGCAGCGCTATTTACTTCTCGCTCATCAATATAGCTTTCGATAAATGCCTTTGATAGTGAGAAAACATCGGTGACCGTTCCACCACTTTTCGCATGACCCTGCACGTCACTCGTCGGTTGTTTTATTTCACAGACAAGAGAACCACCACCAATCTCATCTCTAATCATTTGAGGTGAGCGAATCATAAGCGGCATAGCAAGCGCATCCGCTACCGATGCTCCTAAAATACAACCTTTAATTGAATTTCCAAGATTTTTCATCAGTTTATACCCCCCCTGCTATTTTGTCAATATCAACAGCCATCTTCTTTAAATCAAAATTGTTTGCACTGTCGATTAAATTCCAAAACTTCAAAGGAATAGCGTAATCACCATGATAAGCCCCTAAGATATATCCTATCATACAGGCGAGTGAATCGGAATCACTTCCGGCATTAACCGCCATATAGATAGAATCCATCAAATCACCTTTGCAGGCAGCTATCATTCCATATGCTGCAGGGATTGCCTCGTATGCGTAAATGCCGCATCCCACGGTGTCCGCTATCTCTATCATCGCTCTCTCAAAATCACCTTGATTGCGAAGTCCAAGCTCAACTGCCTTGTCAAGACGCGATTTATTACTGCAGCCATAAACATCAACAACAGTATCTTTTTTGAGTTTTTCACATATCTCCATACCAGTATACCCGACGTTTATAAGGTCTATGTACGATATGTTATCTTTAAAAGCAACAGCAGTTGATGCAGCTATTGCGCAGGCACCTCCGAGTGCTATCATGTTGTTGTGGGTGAGTTGACACATAGTTATAGCATCTGCAACAGCCCCTTCGATATCACACGGATTGAAAAGACCCATCATCCCGCTTTTCATACCTCCGCCGTTTGTTGAAAGTTCGTTGTTTGCACGTAAAACTTGCTTGTTTGGCGCATCTATTACCTCACCTTTTAACGCCATTATTCCGAGCCTTGTACTCGGTCCGCAATAGCAGGTAAATTCAGGGTGTTCCCACCAACGTAAAAGCCCTTTAACAGCGAGATCATCATCAATCTTTTTGCTATTTTCAATCATGACCTCTGCGGTATAGTATGCCACTGAAAAATCATCACTCACCATTCCGCATTTTGAATTTATCGTCATACCATCGTTTGTAGGTTCCACTAAATCCTTAAGGTAGCCACTATATCTGATTTTTAAAAACTCTGGTGTAAACCCTTCGGTAACAGCTCCCATAGCATCTCCTATTGCCGCACCGAGCAGAGCACCGTGAATTTTAGATTGTCTATTTGTCATATCACACCTCATCTCATAGTAAACTGTTTATATTCTTCGCGACTGAAACTATATCTATATTGTTAGCTTTCTCAAGGAATGGTAGATGATGAGAAGGGATAGCATCAATGCCCTTAAATGCCCCTGCCATAGACCCTGCAATACAGGCTACTGTATCGGTATCGTTACCTGCGTTTATCGCTCTGAAGATAGTTTCCATAGGATCTCCGCCGGTCGCTGCTAAAAATCCAAATGCTGAAGGCACTGCTTCATTTGCAAATAGCCCTGTTCCAATAAGGTCGCTCATTTCGATTATACACTTTTCAAAATCGTTTGAGTATTTTATCCCGATTTCAACTGCTAAGTGAATTCTCTTTTCAACAGAAGCGCCCGCTGCATGTCTTGCGATAACTTTAGCTTTGTCCATACCTACTCGAGCACCATAAACACCAGCTTCAATTATCTTGTCCAGAGTAGTGTCGCACATTGCCTGTGCAACAGCTGCTGAGACAGCTGCCGCCGCAGAAAGAGCGATTATATTATCATGAGTAATAATACACATTGTTAGCGCATCATTGATTGCCTTGTCTAAATTTCCTGGATTAAAAAGACCGCATACCCATGACTTCATAGCACCACCGTTTGTAATAGTTCGCTGATTACAAGGAAGTTCTTCCGGCCAATCTGGGACATATGTACCATTTAGCTTCGATAGTCCTATCATTGTAGTGGGACCTATAAATCTGGAGGAGAATTTGGTATATTTTGGATCATCTATCCAGTCGTTAATTGCTTTAATAGTGGACTCGCTATCAATTCCGCCATTTTCAGCATACCTTACAGCGTGCGCGTGGGATATGCTAAAATCATCCGATATTACTCCAAGAGGAAACTCAGCTGGCGGTAAATCTGGCCTGTTCATATCCTTATAATCAAAAACATATCCGTTGTTTTCTTCACGAATAAGATATACAGGTCTTGACTCAACAGGTGCACCCATCGCGTCACCTATAGCAGCAGCGGTGAGGGAACCTAATATTTTATCATATCTGTCCATCACTTTTTCTCCTTTTCAATCAGTAGTTCTATATCAGCGGCAAGTTTTTTCAAGTCAAATTTATTTGCTTCATTGATAAGGTCGAGATAAGATTGTGGGTAGGCCTTATATGAATGGAGTGCACCGACGATATATCCAACCATACAAGCTACGGTGTCTGTATCATCTCCTGCATTTACAGCTAAATGGATAGATTTGAGCGGATCGCCTTTTGCAGCTGCGATAAACCCGAAAACAGCAGGGATTGATTCGTTAGCATATAGACCACAACCGATAATATCAGCAATCTCAATCATTGCTCTTTCGGTATCGTCTTGATAGCGCATTCCTATTGAAGTAGCAAGTGCTATTTTTTTTGCAATATTGTTTCCAGCAACGTGTTTTACTTTGCCAATAGTCTTTAAAAGCCCTTGTTCAGCGCCGTAGATACCTGCTTCAACAACCTCAACCCACGAGACATTTGGACAAAATGCCTTTGCAGTTGCAGCGGATATTGCACAGGCAGATGCAAGTGCTATTGTGTTTCCATGGGTTATTTCGCACATAGTTATCGCATCATCAATCGCACTGTCAACATCGCATGGATTTAAAAGCCCCGTTATACCACTCTTCATTCCACCGCCATTTGTAACCTTGCTATTATCGCAGAGAAGTCCTTTTTTCTCCTCTTCTACAGGCTCCATAATCCCAAGTTTAAAACGCTCTATCGCCACTTTAGTAGTAGGCCCTGCGCACTGGGCATATATCGGTATACTATTCCAATATAAAAGCCCTTCAATAGCCACTTCTCTGCTCATCTTCACCTGATGCTCAATTATCTTTAAAAGTGAGTAGTATCCAACTGAGAAATCATCGGTAACAAGACCAGGAATATGCCCCTTTGATTTTAAGTAGCTTGGTGGGTCGATAAAGGAGGTGACGTTTCCGCCAAACCTCACTTTATTTATCTCTATTGTATGGTGTTCAGTGACAGCGCCCATCGAATCGCCGACAGCAGCACCTAAAAGTCCGCCGAGAATTTTATCTTGTAAATTCATCAAATTCACACCTTTCAGTTATATTTCAATATCCGCAGTACCTTTAAATGATTTTAGTCCATTTATAAATAGAACCAGTATAACTGCAATGTACGGTATCATGGATATTATCTGTGTTGGTATACTAAGTGTTCCAAGCACGAGTATGAGTGCCTGTGAGTATGCAAACAGAAGTGCAATTCCAAATATCTTAAGCGGATTGCCTTTAGCTATCGAGATAGCACACATACAGAGAAATCCTTTACCTGCCGTCATATTTTCCGAAAACATAGATATTCCTGAAAGTGTTAGACAGGTACCTGAAATACTTGTAAAAGCGCCCATTAGAAGCAACGATATCCAACGATATCTCGAAACATTAACACCTGCTGTCTGCGCTGCTTGTTCGTTCTGACCAACTCCTCGAATTCGAAGCCCGAACGGAGTGTGATACATAACAAAATAAGCAACTCCAACTAAAATATATGCGACATATACAAGTATGACATTGTTGTTTAAAAGGGTGTTTAGTATTGGGATATTTTCCAAAAACTCAAAGTGTATAGGTTCGAAGCTAACTATTCTTTCATCATAAACAGAACCACGAACTCCGAAAATCATTACCATTAGAAGGGTTGTAATACCCCAAGCACTTGAATTTATAGCAATACCAACTATTATAGTGTTTGCATTAAAGGTAAAGACCATAAATCCAAAAACTATCGCTATAACAAGACCTATACCTACTCCCCAGATAAGACCCATAAACGCACTACCCGTTGTTGCGCTGCCCCAAACAGAGAAGAAACAAGCATATAGCATAACTGCCTCATACGCCATATTAAGACAACCAGAAGCTCCATTAAAGCATCCTCCGAGCGCTCCATAAAGTATAGGAGCTGCAAGCCTTATCATTGCTGCGAAACTTGATGTTGTGAGCGCAAGCCCTAATATATCATTCAGCACTTAAAAGCACCTCCTTTGCATATCTCCTCTTCGCTCTCATATCTTTAATCTTCATATATATGCCTTCATAGTCTATTGAAACAAATAAAACAAAAAGATACTGAAGAATCTGCACCGATAGCCTGTTTATCTCCATAACTCGCTCCATCTGATAAGCGCCGGCTTTTAGCGCCGCCCAGATAAAGGAAACTGCTATAAGAGCTACTGGATTAAGCTCTGCAATCCTTGCAATACTTATTCCGTCCCAACCCATCTGCAAATCAAAGTTTACGTTAAATTTTTTATATGTTCCTATGATTTCAGTACCGCCGCAAGCGCCAGCAATAAAACCTGAGAGTAGGAATATAATTAGATATGTTTTAACAACTTTAACGCCGCCAGTCTTTGCAAATTTAAGATTTTCACCAACCTGTTTAAATTCGTATCCTGGCAGAGTATACTTATACAGTACAGCAATAACTATTGCAACTGCAATCGCTATAGGCACTGCATATGTTGCGGTAGTCCCTGGGATAAGGGTTGGTAGTACAGCACTGTCGTTTATTGTTGGAGTGGATGCCATATTGACATAACCCCAGCTCTCAAGTCCACCAGCTAAAATCTGTTGTACGAGATATTGTGTTAAAAAGCTTGCGACGTAGTTTAACATAAGTGTTGTGATAAACTCATTAACATTGAAAAAAAGTCTTAGTATTGCAGGGATTACAGCGTATAACATACCAACTATACCTGCAACTACGATACATATAAACATATGTGCAGCCGGATGTAAGTCGTAAGTAAATCCTATAACCGCAGATACAAATCCACCTACACAAACCTGACCTTGAATACCTAAGTTATTGACCCCTGCTTTAAAAGCAACAATAGCTGCCGCACCTGTCATAATACAAGGTGCCATCCAGCGCAATGTATTCCCAAATGCCCTTGTAGAGCCAAATGCGCCGTCAAAAATAGCAACAGCTGCATCAGCAGGGTTTACCCCCTGAGCCGCAATTAAAATAGAGCCAAGCAATAGGAAAAGAGCAATCGCGGTTCCATATTTAAAGGCGAATATCAAAGCGATATCTTTATTCGTTTTCATCTAAACTCCCCCCCAACATAAGAAGTCCTATTTCGTCCTCGGTGTTCTCACCGTATTTTCCAGCTTCAACTACCTGCCCGCTATAAACAACTAAGATTCTATCAGCAAGTTGCATAATCTCATTAAGTTCATGACTTACAAGCAATATAGAAGTACCGTTTGCTGCAAGTTCAATTATCTTTTGCCAGATAAACTCTATAGCACCAACATCAATTCCCCTTGTTGGGTCTTCTATAATAAGCAGTTTATTATCTTGGGTAAATTCTCGCCCTACTATGAGTTTTTGAATGTTACCACCGGATAAACTCTTCACCTTATCACTATTTCGTTGTCTTTTGACGGCAAATTTTTCAACTACCGAGTTTGTGAACTCCTCAATTTTCTTAAAATTCAAGAACAGCTTGCTCTTAAATCCGTGTGCGATATGGTATCCCATTATAGCGTTTTCCCAAACAGATGCATTTATATTACTACCAAGAGCAAGTCGGTCCTGTGGCACATAACCTATTCCCATGCATCTGCGCGCTCTCGGAGTTGTTTTAACAATGCTCTCGTTTAAAAATTCTATTTCACTTCCAAACTCAGGAGCGCGAAGACCAAAAAGAGCTTCAACAAGCTGCTGCTGTCCACTTCCGGCAACTCCTGCAATTCCCACTATCTCACCTGCTTTAATATCAAATGAAACATCTCGAACACGAAGTATTTTGTCTTTATCACGCACATTGAGATTACGTACACTAAGCACCGGGTCACCAAAATCGACATCAACTTTATCGGCTTTTAATATTACATCTCGACCGACCATCATTGAAGCAAGTTCTGGCTCGGTAAGCCCTTCGGGGTCTACTGTTGCCACTAATTTTCCGAGTTTTAAAATTGTTATTTTATCTGCAATTTCAAAAACCTCTTTTAGCTTATGAGAGATAAATATTATAGTTTTTCCAGCGGCAATAAGAATTCTCATAGCATCGAAAAGTCCTCTTATTCCCTGTGGCGTTAAAACAGATGTCGGCTCATCCATTATTATAATATCTGCGCCTCTATACAAAATTTTAACTATCTCCACCTGTTGAAGTACCGCAACCGGAAGCTCTTTAATTTTTTCTTTTAATGGAATATCAAAATTATAGTCGGTACAGATTTTTTCAATTTTTTCTCTACAAGCTTTTTTATCAATATATATTCCGAATTTCTTCTCTTCAAATCCTAAAATAATATTGTCGAATACAGATAATTCCGGATAGAGCATAAACTCCTGATATATCATACCTATACCGTGTTTCGCTGCATCAAGCGAATCCTTAAAAGAAACTTTTTCGCCATGCAGATAAATTTCGCCGCTATCTTGTTTTGTAATGCTTGTAAGTATATTCATAAGGGTACTCTTCCCTGCGCCGTTCTCACCTATAACCGCATGAATCGTACCTTTTTTAATATCAAGATTAATGTTGTCGTTTGCAACTAAAGTTCCGAATGTCTTTCGAATATTCTTCATCTGAAGTGCATAACCCGCTTCAGCCATACATAACACCTCCGCCTTTAAAGTAATAGAGAGGAGAGGTGTCCCCCTCCTCTCTTTTAAAAAGATTAGTAGTCTAATTTATATTCTGCAAAATCGTCGTAGTAGATATCAATTGATCCATCTTTAATGCCATCAACAAGTTCTACAACGTCATCAGCTACATCACTTGGAAGAGCACTTAAGTCTCTTGTGTCGTAAGGAACTGAGCCTGCAGCGATATTAAATGACATTCTTGTTCCATAGTCATCCTCGCCGACAATCCAATCATTAGCTGTCTCAAATACCATTATGTCAACTGATTTTAGTTGGCTCCAGAATACTGTTTCTCCCATATCTCCTTGCCAATCATCACAGCCTATAACCGGCATTCCAATAGCTTCACACTCAGCCAAAACACCATTTCCTGATATATAAGCCGCATGAGCTATAACATCAACGTCAGGGTAGTTTGCAACCATCGCACGAACAGCTTCCTGTCCTTTTATTGGGTCAAAGAAGTCTCCTGTAAAACCAACTTCTACAGTTATATCAGGATTTGCATACATAGCACCAGCTATAAATCCGTTTCTAAATCTTGCAATATTTATTGTATCCATATGACCTATCCAGCCAATAGTGTCAGACTCTGATGTCATCGCTGCAACATATCCACCTACAAATGATGATTCGTATGGGTCAACTGGAACTGCTGTTGCAAAATCCAAGTCATGCTCCATATAAGAGTCTATCATTATAAATCTAACGTCTGGGTATAATGCGCTAAAATCATCAGCGATATCTATAAGTACAGATGCTATTGCATCACCCTTTAGATAGATAAGTTCGTATCCTTCATCTGCCATCGCATAGATAACTTCTTCATACTCAGCAGAATCTAATGCTTCGATAACCTTTATTTCCCAACCGTTTGCCTCAAGCATTGTAAATCCACGCCAGATTACCTGATCAAAATCGCCAGCCATACTTGAATCTGAGATAAGGCAAGTTCTCATCTCTCTGTCAGAAGCAGGAGAGACATCGTCGCCTGTATCGCCGCCATTTGCCTCGCTACTACTCGACATATCCCCATCAGGGCTATCGCTCGATTCACCAGAACCGCCGCCGCATGCTGCAAGTGATAATGTTAGTAGTAACACCAAAATAATTGATAATGCTTTTTTCATCTTTCTAACCTCCTTAATTAAGCTTTCTGCTTTATCGACATTCTCGCACTAAACTTTTTTTATTGCAAGCATTTTACGGATATTCTATAATTAGTACAAATAAATTAATTATTATTTGTACTATTATAATAATAATTGGTATTAAATAATAAGTTTTATATCTATTGCGACCAATTTATTTAACGATATCGAGCTTAAATAGATAAATTCACTTTATTATATAAGTGATTTTAATACCAATTTTACTTAATAAGGCTAATTTAGTACCAATTCAAGGTTGTTTACTGCTAAATGATTGCCAAAATAAACCGAATTTAATTAATATCGGAAAAATTGGTATCTTTTTTTATAAACAATAATAAAAAACCTCAAACAATTTGATTTTTTTAAATCATATGTCGAGGTTTTTGTTTTAGATTTATCAAAAGACAAATCTATATGAATATTTTATTTATTTAGCTTTTGATAGATAAGACGGTTTATCTATCAAATATTTAAAATTTACAAAAAACATAGCTGCTATGCGGGTTTGCGTATGATATTCTGTGTTCAATTAGTCTGTTTTTTTCATCAAACACATTAGATTCAATATATAAAACAGCTTCACCGCCTTTAGCATTAATGCGCTTTGCGTCATTTTTGTTTAGTGTTACAATGTCAGCACGTTGATCTAATCTGTTAATTTTAATATCGTAAGCATCAAACATTTCAACTAAGTTATACGCTCTGAAATTCACCTTATCAATGTTTGGAATATATTTTTTTGGCACAACTGAAATTTCAAGACAGTATGGGACTCCTTCTCTTGAGAAGACTTTTTTACTATTGAACAATTCATCTCCAAGGGCTATTTGAAACTTCTCAGCCTCAAACTTCTCAGCTTTTGAGATATATCCATTTATATATTTTTCGTCGATATTCGCAACTTTAATAGTTTTTTTCCCATCTGAAATCTTTTCTATAAAATCGTCATCATCATTAGCGCTTGGCATAATTTCTAAATGAGCGTTGAGGGTGTTAAAGGTATTTTTCCTGTTATATAGTACATATACCCCTTGTTTGCCAATCCTTTTTAGGATACCCTCATCTATAAGGGACTCTATTGCATTGTGCACTGTTATCCTACTTACTCCAAACTGTGAGGCAATTTTTGCATCTGAAGGAATTGCAACACCTGGGAGATATGTTTTATCTCTAATTTTTCTGCGAAGTATATTTTGTATCTGAATATACATAGGTCTTTTTTGCACTGACATTTAATCCTCCTTTATACAACTCGGTATGAAAAAAGCTCTGATAATGTTCTATTTGTATAGTATTCAACCCTATTCCCTTCTTCATCTATAATAAGACCAGAGCTCAATAAAAACGGGGAATTCACATCACATTCTAAAATATCAGCTTCTTGTTCATTTATATAAGCTACTCTTAATTTTAAATAGTCTTTGAAAATCTTTGTCTTGTAAACATTTTGAATTGTATCGTAAAGCGAACATTTTGAAAAATCAAAATCTTCTATACCTTGAAAATTCTCGATGTTAGTAAAGGAGGTTTCTATAGTTATTGCTTTATTATCAAGATATCGAACCCGCTCGAGTAATAATATTCTTGTACCGAGATTTACCCGCAACATCCTTGAAATCCTTTTATCGCTCTCATAAACTTCTTGCCTTAAAACCTTTGTCACAAACTCTTCGTTTATATTCGTTATATTTTT
Organism: uncultured Oscillospiraceae bacterium; assembly: GCA_964369635.1. Lineage (GTDB taxonomy): Bacteria > Bacillota > Clostridia > Oscillospirales > Ruminococcaceae > CAYJGN01. The sequence goes on along the minus strand of CAYJGN010000003.1, from coordinate 18,992 downwards.
GAGCGTTACAGGTGAAGAGGCAACTCGCAGTTCGTTTTTCTTTGGAGCTACATATATCCCACTTTGTGGTGAAATATATAAAACACCTTTTTCTTCAAGAGTTTTAGTTGCTTTCCTTATTGTGGTTCGGCTAAATCCCCACTTTTCACACATAGCTCGCTCAGGTGGCAGTGACATGTTCTCTTGTAAATGGTTTGCCGCTATATATTCAACTATCAATTTCATTACTGTCTCATAGGCCGATTCATTGTTTTTTTTCATTTAACCACCTCAATAATATGAAAATATTAAATTTAAAATCATAAACAAATTTCACACTTACACATATTATATCTAAATAAATAGAATTTAGCAATAATGTATATAAGTGTAAGTTTAAGTATTTTTTGTAATATTTCTTTCCTAATTAATTCAGTAAAATTCCTATTTTGAATATAAATACTATGATAAACAACCAAGAAAGTTATATGCATTTCAGGGATTTTAAATCCAAAATTTACTAAGTTGCAGGATTTTCTCTCTATATTAAAAACGAAAAATTGATTGACTTACACGCGTCTGAAAGTGTCAGCGCTTAAGGCCCAGCGCCGACAAAACGGCGAGGCCGTTTCGGAAAAAGCCGCAGGCTTTTTGCGGACAAAAGTCCGCAGTCGGCGCCTGGCCGCCAGACTATCGTTAAGCATTAAAAGCAGCCGTATATTTTAATATTTTTAGTTAGAAATAGTTATAAATAAAAATCCGTTTTCAAAAGCAACCCATTTTATTAAAATAACAAAACGCACCGAATAATCGGTGCGTTTTTGCTTTCATATCGTCTTTTAGTTATTATAAATCGAGGGTGTTCATCTTGTTTATGCTGTCCTCGCGCTCTTTTTTCTCTTTTAGGTGCTGGCGCACTGCAAAGTGGACGATAAACATAACGCCTGCTAGTCCGATCGCCCAAAATCCAAAGATAAAAAAGAAACAAGCTGATATAACCGGTGGCAGCAGCGCATATTTCGATTCACTTTTTGAAAGCTTATACTGTACTATAACCAAAATAGTCGGGACTAGTAAAAGTAGTAAAATAAAAATTGCTAAGTTGCTAAAAATTGTCATAGTGAAATTCCTTTCTCTTTGCGATATTCGTTTATAAGAAGTTTTGCTGTGTCGAAATCGAGTTTGTCATCAATTGCAAGCCTTTTTATCAATGCTATATATCTATCATTTTCGGTATCTTCCGACAGGGTTATCTTCTGGATTAGCCTATCAAGACGCAGACGAACCGTTGGATATGTAACGCCATATTGGGTTGCAATTTCTTTGAGCGAGCCTGATGCAAGCAAGAATTTCTTAATAAACGAGATATCTTCATCATCAAGCCCTTGCATCCATCCAGGTACTATTTCTACTGCCACAAATACACCTCCTTTAATAATATTAAGTATACACTTTAACTATATTAAAGTCAATAGTTAATTTTCACTTTAATAAAATATTCAGATTTGTAAGGTTATTGTAGTTTACTAAACAAAAACGCACCGAATAATCGGTGCGTTTTTGCTTTCTTATATACCGCATTTTGCGAGAATTTCATTAAAAACTACTCTACTCCTCCATGCAAGTAACAAAATTAAAACTACTCGTGTTCGTGCGCAAAAAGCTCTTTCGCTTTTGCTATAACATCTGCCTCAAACTGCTGTGGTAGTCCTTCATATCTTAAGAAGTCGAGTTCAAAGTTTCCTCTTCCGCGTGTTAGGCTTCTTATGAATGTTGTGAAGTCGTGCATTTCAGAGATAGGAACTTCCGCCTCAATGCATGTCATACCCTCTTCCGCCGGATTCATTCCAAGAACTCTGCCGCGCCTCTTATTCATCTCACCCATAAGGTCGCCGGTATTTGCATCAGGAACATATGCTTTAAGACTTCCAACAGGCTCGAGTAGCATAGGTGATGCTTTTGGTATTCCTTCTTTATACGCCACCTGTGCTGCTAATTTAAACGCCATCTCAGAAGAGTCAACTGGATGGTAGCTTCCATCAATCAACCGTGCTTTAAGAGCAACCATAGGATAACCCGCAAGCGTTCCTCTTTTTATGCTGTCTTGCAGTCCTTTTTCAACCGCTGGGAAGTAGTTTTTAGGTACAGAACCGCCGAAAACTTTCTCCTCAAATATGAGTCCATCTCCCTCACCTGGCTCAAACTCAATTTTAACATGGCCATACTGTCCGTGTCCGCCAGATTGCTTTTTATGTTTTCCTTCAACCGTAACTTTCTTTCGAATAGTCTCACGATAAGGAACTATTGGAGGCTCAGTTTTTACCTCAACTCCAAATTTACTTGTAAGTTTTGATAGCGTTACATCTAAATGCTGCTCACCAAGTCCAGAAATAAGTTGCTGGTGGGTTTCGTGATTAACGGTAAATGCAACTGTTGGGTCTTCCTCGATAAGTCTTGCAAGACCAGCAGCTATTTTGCTCTCATCGCCTTTTTTCTTTGGTAGAATTCCCATCTGCATACAGCTTCGAGGTGTTATAACGCCCGAGTATTTAACCTTAAGGCTTGCGTCAGTTAGGGTATCTCCGGTAACGGCTGTTGAAAGCTTTGTTATCGCTGCAATATCGCCAGCCCCAATTTCTTTTATCTCCTCTTGCTTTTTGCCCTTGACAAACAGGATTTTCCCAAGCTTTTCAGGCTCATCTGTTCGAACATTAATTAGTTGCGAATCGCTCTTGATAATACCTGAAACAACCTTGATAAACGATAGCTTTCCAACAAATGGGTCTGCAATAGTTTTAAAGATATATCCAGATGGCTTTCCATTCGCATCACAATCAACACTAATCTCTTCATCGCCTTTTATAGCTGTTTCGCCAGCCGCTCTTGCCGCTGAAGGGCAGAGGTAGGTTGATGCAAATAATAGCATATCCATACCCTCAAGTTTCTCTGCGCTACCGCAGATAACAGGGGTAATAAGTCCTTCTTTAACACCGTGGCGAAGTCCTCTTGCAAGCTCTTCTATGGTGAATTCCTCACCTGAGAAATACTTCTCCATAAGCTCATCATCGCACTCAGCAACTGCCTCATTTATCATCTCAAGGCATTGGTCATATCTATCAACTTTGTTTTCAGGCATCGGAATTTCAATTCGTTTGCCGTCCTTATAGCTATAAGCTTTTTTCTCAATTATATTAATATATCCCACTATCACCTCATCCTGGCGGATAGGCATAAAGATAGGGCATATCGTCTTTCCAAGTTCCTCTTTTAGGCTATCAATCGTCTTGAAAAAGCTCGCTTGCGGGTTATCCATTTTTGTAACGAATATAACGCTTGCCTTTCCCGCTTTTCTTGCCGCTTTAAAAGCCTTTGTTGTTCCAACATTGCATCCGCTCTTGCCGGAAACTGTTATTAAAACCGTCTCTGCCGCACGAAATCCTTCGTAGAATGCTCCCTCAAAGTCGAACTGACCTGGAGTGTCGATAAAGTTAATCTTATAGTCCTCATAAAAAACAGGGGCTAAGCTCAACGAAACCGTAATCTTTCTCTTTATTTCCTCGGGGTCAAAGTCGCAAACGGTGGTTCCGTCTGAAATTTTACCATGTCGGTCAGAGCCATTTGTCAAATATAGCAGTGCCTCGACAAGTGATGTCTTTCCGCTTGAACCGTGACCCCCAAGCACAATGTTTCTTAATTTATCCGGTGTGAATGCTTTCAATTTAATTTCCCCTTTCATTTAGGTATTTTATATAGTGTACCATAGTAATATTTCTTTTTCAATCGACTTAACTGCATTTTTCACAAATTATTCACAAATCAGATATAAAAATTATTTATAATGTCTTGTTTATTATACACAAAAAGAGCAGTTACTAAAAAAATAAACTGCTCTTTTTTTAATTTTATATAGTTAAAATCTTATTTTTTCGGAATTTATATCGGAAAGCTTTAGCGCACCTGTCATCGCCATCGTTTCAATGAGCTCGTTCTTTATCTTGTTTGCATAGAGCGAAACCCCCTGCGCCCCGCCGCCATAAGCCGCTGTGACAAACGGTCTGCCGATAAGCGCTGCTGAAGCACCGAGTGCAAGCACTTTGAAGAGGGAAACACCGCTTCTTATAGCTCCATCGACAAAAACCAAATAATCATCGCCAACTGCCGCCCTTATTTCGGGTAGTCTTTTAGCTGGAGCACCGGCACTATCGAGAACGCGACCACCATGATTTGAAACTATTATCCCATAGGCACCAGCTTCTTTTGCTTTTTTTGCAGCTGTCCCCGTCATTATTCCCTTTATGATAAATGGCAGTCCTACCTCTTTTATAAGAGCCGATAACCGCTCTACTCCTCTTGCATAAACAGGCTTTCCGCTCGCCGCAAGGTGGATAAGACCTGAAGCATCTATATCCATAGCGATTGCTTTCACTCCCGCTTCTTTTGCAGCGTCCACCCTTATTTGTATCTCATCATCGCCCCATGGTTTAGTTGTTGGAACGCCTATGCAATTCTCTTTTGTTATGTATTTTAATGGGTCGGTAAAAAATTTTAAATCAACACCATCTCCATAAAAGGGCAGAATATTTGCATCAGCGCACCCTTCGCTTATCGCTTTAAGATATTCATCTTCTGTTATAGCCTCACCATAGTGGTTTTTGAGCGCCGCCATTGGAGCAACCGCAAGTGGAGCTGCAAATTTATCACCTAAAAACTCAAAGGTCGTCTCGTAGCTATCTCCGTCGTAGATATTATCCATATTAATCTCAACCGACTGCAAAAAATTATATGCCGCTATAAACCCACCTCCGAGTCCTTTTGCACCGCACCCAGGTGTTCGTCCGCGACAAACTATACCATTGCATTCGGGACATACTGAGCAGCTTCCTGAAAAAGCCTCTCTTGCATTATTATAAACTTCATTTAATTGCATATTTCACCTCTGATTATATTCTAACCTTTATTTCTATCATTATCTGAAACCATCTCAACCCTTGTTACCGACCCTCGCGGCTGAAATCCAACATTGATATATGCTCTGTTTGAGTATGGGTTGCTTTTATCGGTATAGAGAATTGGGGTTTTCCCTTTGTCCTGTATCATTTTGCTTATATGCGCGACCAGCGCACCTGCATAACCTCTGTTCCGATACTCTTCTTTTGTATAAACTTTCGAGATGGCAACATGATTTTCATCTTCGAATTTCCCTGTTGCCATTGCCGCTATAACTCCATCCTCTTTAATTACGAAAAAATATTGATTCATAATCTCCTCTGCCGCTATCGGCAGAAAAACATTTATCTTCGCATCAACACCAAATATCTCAAACTCATTCCGGCGAAGTGCTATTGCCACCTCAATAATATCCTCCGCTACCGGTTTTTCTATTTTGACTGTGGTATTCTTTGGAGGTATAAGATTCTGACACTCAAAGCTCTCCATAAACGTTTTCTTATCGGGCTTAAAGCCATGTTTTGAAAAATAGTTTTCAATATTTATTGCAATATCATCTTTTGCTATATATAAAAACTGCGGAAAATTTTGCACAATTCCCTGAAGCCTCGCTAAAAGCTCTTCTAATTTTGACGCTGAAATTCCGTCCTTTGTCCAAATCCAAGCCGGGTGGTATGTTGCAGATGCCGCTATTATAAAATTTTCTTCATCGCTTTGCAGAATAAGAGGATTTTTCTTTATCGTTTCAATTAAACTAAATGGTATAACATCTTTTAAATAGTTTTCATCCCCAAAAATCCTGCTCTCATCGGTTATCGACTGTATCATATAACCCTCCTTGCTCTCGATTTAGTATAGGTTAATTATATAGGGTTACCGCGCAAAAGTAAATAAAAAATATTTCTTATTTTATCTTTAGTGTCTTTTTTGTCCAACTGCGCCCCGCAGCGAAATGGCTTTGCCATTTTCCCCGCACAAAGTGCGGGATAAGCGATTTTTGAAAAAATCGCCGCTGCGGGCGGCGCGACAAACCTGGTAATCGCCGTTCTCTCGCGAATTTCAACTATTACAGATTACAGCAAAAAACGCCCAAGGGGCGTTTCTTCTTAAATTATTTAATAATAGATGAAAACTCTTCAGATATTTCTTTTAGGTAATCAATTATCGGAAGATGCTGAGGACATACCTTTTCACATTTTCCGCACGCAATACAGCTTTTTGGTAGTCTATCATTTGGTATCTCTCGTATAAGCATTTTGTTTAGACCGTCACCCGGCGTTCTGCGATTTGAGTTTGCAAGTTTGAAGATATTTGGAATATCTATGTTTTTTGGACATCCGTCAACACAGTATTTGCAATCGGTACATAGAACTTGATTTGTACTGTACATAACTTTCAAAACGCTCTCAATAGCTTTTTTATCATCATCATTTAGCGGTTTGAAATTTTTGAATGTTTCAATATTTTCATCTGTCTGCTCTATAGTTGACATACCGCTGAGTATTGTATGGACGCCATCAAGTGTTCCCGCAAAACGAAGTGCCCAAGATGCAGCTGTGCTCGCAGGGTCGATTTTTTTAAATACCGCTTTCGCCTCATCGGCAATATTCACAAGTGAACCACCTTTTATCGGCTCCATTATAATTATCGGAACATTTCTCTCGCGAGCTATTTTATAAAGCTCTCCCGAATGAATCATATCGCTATCCCAATCGGCATAGTTAATCTGTAGCTGAACAAACTCCGTTTGCGGTTGCTCATCAAGCACAAGTTTCAAAAGCTCTGGGTCACCATGGAAGGAAAAGCCATTATGGCGGATAAGTCCCTCTTCTTTTTTCTCTGCAACAAAATCAAAAGTGCCAAGGTTTTTATAGTTTTCATAGTTTTCTTTTGAGCTTATTGCATGTAAAAGATAATAGTCAAAATACCCAGCCCCTGTTCTCTCAAGTTGAGTATTGAAATACCACTCACAGTCGGCCTTGCTTTTTATCTCTCCCGTATGCGCATTCATTTTTGTCGCTAAAGTATAGCTATCACGCGGGTATCTATCAACAAGAACTTCTTTTGTTACTACTTCGCTACCAGTATAAACATAGGCTGTGTCAAAATAGTTAAATCCTGCATCGATAAAAGCATCAACCATGCTTTTTATCTGCTCTACATCGAAATTATCTCCGTCTTTTGGGAGGCGCATTAGCCCGAATCCAAGTAAACCTGTTTTTGGTAAACTCATTTATATCAACTCCTTTTCATTAATTTAAATATACCATAGATAAAATGTTTTATCAATAGATTATTAACAGGTGGTTTAAACTTGTTTGATGTTGTTATTACTGTTATTTTTAATTAACTTCTTTATAAAATTATCACTATTTATCATCGCCTTTGCATGCCGCCCGCAGCGAAAATGGCTTTGCCATTTTTCCCTGCACAAAGTGCGGGTCGGCGATTTTTTCAAAATCGCCGCTGCGGGCGGCGGGTACACTCCCGACTAAAAAACAGCATTCTCGCTCCGTTTATATATCTAAAATCTATCAACTACCAATTTATCAAATACAACAATCAGAAACTTTATCAGAAACAAAAAACAACCGATGCAAGCTCTTTGCACCGGCTGAATTATCAATTTTAGTTTTTATTGAC
>CAYJGN010000003.1:0-11413 GCA_964369635.1 uncultured Oscillospiraceae bacterium | reverse complement strand
TGCTTCGTCTGCCTCTGCCGAGATATTTCTAATCATCTCGGTATCATCTTGAAACTCTTCCGGTAGAATTAGGAAAGATTTAAACTCATCTGCTATAAGGTCTTCTGCTGCTTTGTTTGTGCAGTAGAAACCAAGCCACTCAAAGCTCTGCTTCGCGATTTCTGGATCTAAGATAAAGTTTATAAAAGCGTGAGCCGCTTCTGCGTTTGGAGCATTAGATGGAATCATCTGAACCATAAGACCAAATCCAATACCCTCTGTTGGGTAAACTATCTCAAGCTCTGGGTTTGCAAGCGCTGCCATAGTTACCTGACTTGTGTACATAACAGTCGCACCAACTTCACCTGATAGAAGGTCATCTTGTAGGTTATCATCTTTTATAAGTCTGATATTTGGAGCAAGCTCAAGTAGGCTCTCTCCTGCCGCTTCTATAGTTGCAATATCTTCGGTATTATAGCTCTCACCCATAACTTTAAGCGCCATACCATTAACAACACGAGGATTTGCAATTATTCCAATATTGCTCTCAAGCGAAGGATCCCATAAATCCGCATACCCTGTTATCTCGATTTCAACTACTGATGGGTCATAGACTATAGTCTGAACGCCTGCACCGTGCGGAACAGTATACTCATCATTTGGATCAAAGAACTGGCCTTGGAATATAGGGTTTACATTCCCGAGATTTGGGATAAGCTCTTTATTTATCGGCTGTGCAAGACCTTCTGCAATAACTGTCTCACTGATATAGTCGTCACAAATAATAAGATCGTAATCTCCACCCTCAGCAACTTGGAGTTTTGAGAGCATTGTTTCGTTTGTATCAAAGCTAACATAATTAACTTCATAACCAGTCTCGGCTTCAAATGCATCAAGCACCTCATCTGGGAACATTCCCTCCCAAGTATAGAGGTTTAGCGTCATATTCTCATTGTCGCCCTCTGCTGGTGCGGAAGATGACGAGCTATCGCCGCCCTCCGAGCTGCTTTCACCGCCGCCACCGCAACCTGTGAGCATTGTGACCATAAGTGTTAGACTTAGAATCAACATTAGTATTTTTTTCATTTTTATCTCCTTTCGATTTCCCTTAAACTGCAAGGGGGATTATTTATTGTACTTCGAGCGACCAACAAGGTTGCTCAAAATAACAAGCAAAATAGTTGTTGCAAGCATAAGCGTGCAAAGTGCGTTTATTTCAGGGGTGACCCCTGTTCGAAGCTGGGTATAGACCTTTATCGGCAGGGTATTAACTTCAACTCCTGTGACAAAAAGGCTTATAATAACATCGTCAAAACTCATAGCGAAACTCAGAAGCATTCCGCTCACAATTGCCGGTAGGAGCAGTGGAAGAGTTATATCGAAAAACGCTCGAATCTCACTTGCCCCAAGGTCTTTTGAAGCTTCAATCAGACTTTTATCCATACCGACAAGTCTTGCTTTAACTATCATGTAGATATACGGAACGCAGAAGGTGGTATGGCCTATAATCAGCGTAGTCATTCCAAACGGAAGACCGAGTAGTGCGAAGAATACCAAAAATACCATAGCAAGAATTATCTCGGGTATCATTATCGGTAGCATCGTTAAAAATTCCATTGGTGCTTTTGTTTTCGTCTTCACTTTAGAAAATCCGACTGCGCCAAGCGTTCCGATAATTGCTGCTGCAAAACTCGATGATAGCGCTAAAATCACGCTGTTTAGAAGCGCTTCAAACATCGCCTCGTCTTTAAAAAGCTCTCGGTACCAATGGAGCGAAAACCCGCCCCAAATACTTGATATTTTACTCTCGTTAAATGAATATATTATAACAAGAATAATCGGCAGATAAATAAGAGCCGTTACAATCCCTAAATAGATATAAGAGCCTTTAAATTTCTTTTTGGAGGTTTTTTTGATCATAGCAGTCCCTCCAATTCATCGCTTTTAGTTATTCTTTTATATAGCGCTATAAGCACCGTTGTCATAATCATAAGTATTACCGCAAGTGCCGCTGCAAACGGCCAGTTATGCGCTCGAAGCAGCTGGTCTTGGATAAGTGAGCCAACAAGAACAATCTTATTTCCACCCATAATATCGGCAATAAAGAAAAGGCCCATACATGGAATAAACGTTAGAATAATACCCGAGAGAAGTCCCGGTAGAGTTAGCGGTAGAGTAACGCTTAAAAATGCTTTAGTCTTTGAAGCGCCGAGGTTTCTCGCCGCCTCAACGAGTCCCCAATCCATCTTTTCAGCAGATGAATAAACTGAGAGAATCATAAACTGAAGAAGAGCATAAACCATTCCGATAACAACCGCTGGGTAGGTATATAGAAGCTTTAGCGGAGAGTCTGTTATCCCTAAAAACTGCAATACAGTATCAAGGGTGCCGTTTGCGCGAAGAACGATAATCCATCCATAAATTCGGATAAGGCTATTCGTCCAGAATGGAATCATCAAAAAAACCATCATCATCTTCTTGCCTTTAGGTGATAGTTTCGCCATGAAATAGCCAAACGGATAGCCTATTGCAACAAGAAAAAACGTACTGATAATCGCGAGTTTAAACGACTCTACAAAGGTATTTAAATAAACCGGATCAAGGATATTTATATAGCTTTGCAGACTAAATTGATGCACAACACCAAAGCTTTCAGAAGGGGTTTGTAGGCTTAGATAAATCATATAAATAAGCGGCCCCGCAACAAAAATCAGCGTGAACAAATAAAGTGGCGCAAGGGTTAGCCAGATGCTCTTTTTCTTAGCTTTCAACCTTCTGCACCTCACTTTGCGCTCGGTTTGCTATTTTTATCTCGCTAAATATATCCCGCGCGCCCACATCGACCGGAACAGCATTCTCACTCTCCCAACGAACATGCACGGTATCTCCAATATGAACATCTATATCTATTCCATGTCTGCTTGCAACAAGCTGCGCTTTGTTACCTGTTTCAACCATAAGTCGAAGCTGTCCACCTGCAAAGGTTTTCTCGACAACAACAGCAGTCATATCGCAATCTCGAACATCGCTTCCAAACTGCAAATTTTCACTTCTAACTGCAAGAGATACTGCCTCGCCTATCTCAAAGTCATATCCAAGCGTTACAGCTTTCATACAACCATCATCACAGTTGACACGCATAGCCCCACTCTCTTTATCAATGCTCTCAATCTCGCCACAAACAATATTTGCACTTCCAACAAAAGTTGCAACAAAGCTTGTTTTCGGGGTATTATAAACCTCATTTGGAGAGCCTATCTGCTCAAAATTACCATCTTTCATAACGGCAATTCTGCTCGACATATTTATAGCTTCTTCCTGGTCGTGGGTTATGTAGATAAAAGTTATACCAAGCTGCGCTTGCAATTTTTTAAGTTCTGTTTGCATCTGACGGCGAAGCTGCAAATCAAGAGCTCCGAGCGGCTCATCGAGCAAAAGAAGCTTCGGTTTTGAAACTATGCTCCTCGCAATAGCAACCCTTTGGCGCTGACCACCTGAGAGCTCTGCTGGCATTCTTTCGCCAAACCCATCAAGCTGAACAAGTTTTAATGCACTTAAAACTTCGCTCTCTATCTCCTCTTTTGGCAGCTTTTTAAGCTTCAAACTATAAGCTATATTATCAAAAACGTTCATATGCGGAAATAGAGCATAGTTTTGAAAAACCATACTCATATCCCTTTTATTCGGCGGGTTGTTTGTTATATCAACACCCTCTAATATAACACAACCGGTATTCGGCGTTTCAAGACCCGCTAAAATACGAAGCAAGGTTGTTTTTCCGCAACCGCTCGAACCAAGCAAGGTTATGAATTCACCAGATTCCACCTGCAAGTTAATATCTTTTAGAACCGAAACATCATCAAAACTTTTGCTGATGCCGCGAATTTCAAGTAAGCTCAATTTTAATTCTCTCCGCCCTTCAATATGGTAATTACTGCTATTATACCACGACTACTGCTATTTATCAACAGTTTGCCATACCAAACCGCCTTTAAAGCTTGTGTTTTCTTACCTATTTTTCCACTAAATCGTTTAATACCTTAGCTATATCTTCTTCAATTTCTATCGCTTTCTCAGAAATCTCAGCTGGCACTCCCCCCTGCTGCATATTTATAGATGCATACAAAGCATTATTGTTGCTATTTGTAAACTGCCAGAACGGATATTTTATAATAGACGGAGTATTGTACCCTACTCCGAGCTCTAAATAAAGCACCTTTTTTCGGCTATTCTCTTGTATAAACCGCTCATATCTTAAATAAGCATTATGCCAACCTTCATCCTCAACAAAAGAGCTATCTTTTCGCAGATTAGTCGTCATTAAAGCGCCGCATTCTGGGCAGGTCGGAATAAGCTCTGTTGGGATTTTTAAGTCTTTTGTTTTGTTTAGCATCTCAATAACTATATCTTCGTTATCATAGGTTTTATTATGACAGGGTTTACTGCACTGAAAAAGCCCATAATCCCCTTGGGTATAGAAAAGCCGCTCTTTTGAAAAACCGCTCTTTTGAAATATATGATCAACATTGGTAGTTATTACAAAATAATTTTTATCCAAAACAAGCTTTAGCAGATTTTTAAAAACATCATTTAGCTGCTGATTATACCGATTAAAATAGATATGGCGGCAAAAATAACCCCAAAACTCTTCAGATGTTTTGTGGTTATAAAATGCGGCGGAATACATATCTGAGAATTTATATCTATCGATATAATCTGCAAAATTATCGGTAAATCTCTTGCCGGAATAGGCAAGCCCTGCCGCTGTCGAGAGGCCAGAACCCGCACCAATAACAACTGCATCAGCCTTTAAAACCGCCCCTTTAAGCTTTGATATCTTCTCCGAGTAGCTCTCGGTAGAGCTTTCTATCTTCTTCTTTAAAAACATTAAATATCACCTTTATATCGCTTTTATTTTCCATTAAAATATCTTTTACCGTCTTTACCGCAATAATCGCCGCTTCATCATTTGGAAAATGAAACTCCCCAGTTGAAATACAACAAAAAGCAATTGACGATAGCTTCTTTTCAATCGCTAAATTAAGGCAACTCTCATAGCATTTCGAAAGAAGCTCTCTATCTTTATCTCGCAGTTTGCCATTTATAATAGGCCCTACCGTATGGATAACATATTTTGCCGGTAGGTTAAACCCCTCTGTTATCTTAGCGTTACCAGTTTCTTCGCCTCTCCCTTGTATCTTCATCAATTTATCGCAACTAATTCTCAGTTGAACGCCTGAGTAGGAATGAATAGCATTGTCTATACAAGAGTGACATGGTATAAAGCAGCCGAGCAACGCACTGTTTGCCGCATTGACTATCGCATCTACTTTAAGGGTCGTTATATCACCTTGCCAAAGATAGATGTTTTTGTTATTTTTGATTGGTATAAGGCTATCTAATAAAACAACTCCTCTGCTATCTCGAATTCTCCCCAGATATTCATCTTGAACTTTTAAAAACTCATCGCTTACAGTCATAGGAGGGCGCAGATTCATAAGTGAACGAAAAAGCCTCTGCTGATCTTGCTCATTATCTGAAAATTCGCCTGCTGGCGATTTATATTCCGGCATATCACAAAGCAACATCTCATTTAGTTTTATAAGCATTTCTGTATTATTCAATATAACACCGCCTTTGATAGTATGATATCGCTTATCATTCGAATTGTAAAGTACGCAGTTTTTTGTAACATAGTTACCCAGCGGTAACTATTGCGCACAAAAAAATGTGACGATTGCTCGTCACATCTTTTTATTAGTCGTAATCTGCTATATTTACCCATTTTTGCAGTAGTGCATAATCTGCCTCAATACCTTTTGATAGCTGAGACGCCGCAACTACCGGCAGCCATTTTTGAATAAACTGCTTTGGAATATCTGATTTCGCACTAAATAGATTTAGATATTTGTTCGCAAGGTCAACCCTTTTATTTAGGCAAAATAGAAGGTAACTTCTTGCAGCATCAGCTGATGCATTTCCACTTGTTGCATGCGACCAATCAAGAATATAGTTTTTTCCATCTTTTCCGATAATTATATTAGATGGGTTAAAGTCGCCATGGCAAACTTTATAATGGTCCTTCATCCCGTCAATAACGGTTTCAAGCTCATATCTTGTTGTTGCATCAAGGCCGCAACCTTTAATTTTAAACTTCATCTTATCTTTTAGTTTATTGAGCTGTGGGCATCTCTTTTCAAGCACCTCAAGCTGCAAATCAACAAAAGTTTCAAGATATTCATCCTCTTTATCTTTGTTTTTCAAAATTAGGTTTTCAAGCGTTTCGCCTTCGATAAAACTTGAAACTATAGCCCATCTTCCATCAATTTTCAAAACTTCAATAACCTGCGGAACATTGAGTCCCGTTTCTTCAACCCTTGCTTGATTTAAAGCTTCGTTTAAAATATCCGATTTTTTATATTCAGCGCTGAAAAGCTTCACAACAGTGTCGCCTTCTCTATATATAGTTTTTTCTGCTCTGTCTATCAATATCTCTTTCATTCTCATAACTCCTTATTTTCCACCATAAACTTTGGTGTAGATTTCTCGGAGCTCCGAAACAAGCGGATATCTCGGATTCGCCCCGGTGCACTGATCATTAAATGCTTGAAGGGTCATCTCATCAAGGGTTTCCTCAAAGTCTTTTTTAGCTATTCCATATTCTGCAATAGTTTCTTTTATATCAAGAGCTTTTTTGAGTTTTTTAATTTCACCAAATAGCTTTGAAACAAGCTCATCGTCGTTTTTGCCTGTGAGCTCAAGAGCTTTTGCGATAGTTGCATATCTCTCTTTTATATTCGGGTATTTATACTGCGAGAATGCACCTATTTTCTTCGGATTCTCTGTCATATTGAATTTCATAACCTCTTCAATTAAAAGAGCGTTTGCAATACCGTGTGGAAGGTGGTGGAAGGCGCCGAGTTTATGAGCGAGCGAGTGGCAGATACCAAGGAATGCATTTGCAAAAGCCATTCCCGCCATAGTTGCGGCATTTGCCATAGCTTCACGAGCTTCAACATCACTCGCACCATCGTTATAGCAACGAGGTAGATATTTAAATATAAGCTTTAGTGATTCAATTGCAAGTGAATCGGTATATGGGCTTGCAAGCATCGAGCCAAACGCCTCGATAGAATGGGTCATAGCATCTATGCCGCTTGCAGCTGTAAGGCTCTTTGGCATATTCATCATAAGATCAACATCTATTATAGCCATCGTTGGCATTAGCTCATAATCTGCTATTGGATATTTTAGGTTTGTCTTTTCATCTGTTATAACGGCAAATGGAGTTACCTCACTACCGGTTCCTGCTGTTGTTGGAATTGCTATAAAGTTTGATTTAATACCCATTCTTGGGAAGGTATAAACCCTCTTTCTGATATCCATAAATGTCATTGCCATATCTGCAAAGTCAACATCTGGGTGCTCATATAAAACCCACATTATCTTCGCCGCATCAATAGGACTACCGCCACCAATCGCAATTATGCTATCTGGCTCAAACGCTCTCATTGCAGCAGCACCTGCATGCGCTGAAGCAAGGGTTGGGTCTGGCTGTACATCATAAAATGTTGTGTGTTTTATGCCAAGGCTATCGAGTTTATCTGTTAGCGTTTTTGTATATCCATTATTATATAAGAATCCATCTGTTACGATAAATACCCTCTTGTTATCATAAACTGTTTTAAGTTCCTCAAGTGCAAGCGGTAGGCAACCTTTTTTATGGTAAACTTTTGGCGGTGTTCTAAACCAGAGCATATTCTCTCTCCTTTTAGCGACAGTTTTGATATTTAAAAGGTGCTTAACACCAACATTCTCAGATACCGAGTTTCCTCCGTAGCTTCCGCAACCAAGAGTTAGTGATGGCTCAAGCGCAAAGTTGAATAGGTCTCCTATACCACCGTGCGAAGAGGGTGAATTAACAACTATTCTGCAACTCTCCATCGCCTCAATAAATTTATCGAGCTTCTCTTTTTGCGATATATCATCTATAAATATCGAGCTTGTATGGCCATGTCCGCCATCTAAAACGAGCTGTCTTGCTATTTCAACTGCCTTATCAAAGGTTTTTGCTCTGTAGAAGGCGAGAACTGGGGATAGCTTTTCGTGTGCAAACTCCTCAGAAACATCATACTTAACTACTTCGCCAATCAGGATTTTCGTATCAGGGTCAACTTTTATCCCTGCAAGGGCAGCTATATCAAAAGCGCTCTGTCCAACTATTTTAGCATTCAACGAACCGTTTATGATGATAGTTTTGCGAACAGCCTCTATCTCTTTTTCATTTAAGAAGTAGCAACCGAGCTTTATAAACTCTGCTTTTAATTCATCAGCAACTTCTGGTAGTGCGATAACCGCCTGCTCTGAAGCACAAATCATACCGTTATCAAATGTTTTCGATAAAACAATCGAGCTTGCCGCCATCTTAACATCTGCCGAGCTATCAACAATCGCCGGAACATTACCAGCGCCAACTCCAATAGCAGGTCTTCCCGATGAATAAGCCGCTTTAACCATACCAGGACCACCTGTTGCAAGGATAAGGTTTGCATTTTGCATAGCGGTGTTTGTCATATCAAGGCTTGGAACATCTACCCAGCCTATAATGTTTTTTGGAGCTCCCGCTTTAACTGCTGCCTCTAAAATAATTCTCGCAGCTTCGTTTGTGCAGTTTTTTGCCCTTGGATGCGGAGAAATCAATATGCCGTTTCGGGTTTTAAGTGCAAGTAGGCATTTGAAAATTGCAGTTGATGTTGGGTTTGTTGTTGGGATAACCGCCGCTATAATACCAACAGGCTCTGCGATTTTTGTTATTCCAGCGCTCTCATCTTCTTCTATAACGCCGCAAGTTTTTGTAGCCTTATACTTATTATAGATATACTCACTTGCATAGTTATTCTTAATGACCTTATCTTCCATAATACCCATGCCGGTCTCTTCTGCCGCTTGTATAGCAAGGGGAATTCTCGCAGCATTCGCAGCAATTGCAGCCGCTTTAAATATCGCATCGACCTGCTCTTGCGAATATTTTGAAAATTCGCTCTGTGCCGCTTTGATCTCTTCTATCTTTTGTAGAAGCCTTTCTGGTGTGTCTATAACTTGGGTTTTCTCCTTCATAGCTCTCTCCTTAAATATTTTTTATTTGAAAAACTATAATTTAAATTTTTCTCTGGTTACATATTAGCACATTGTTAAAAAATTATCAATGTACGAGCCGCACAAAGATACTTAAACAAAGGATTGATAATTTATTAACAATGTCTATTGTGAAGTTATTTATCGATTTTTTAATGGGTTTTGTCGTTTATAGGTTAAGCTATATATCCTTTTTATAATAAAGATTAATCGGTTTTAAATAATTCTATAACTATTTATAACTTTAATAATTCATATTTTTGTGGTAAACTATAGAAAGTATATTTAGGGAGTTTTTTGATGCGTTATAAAAAAACTATAATTTCTTTACTTATTGTTTTATCCCTTTTCGTCTTTTGGGTTGCTAATAATTTTTTCATTGTTACCCGCGAGGTTCAGCTAAGTGACCCTCGAATAAAGCAAGAGGTTAAAATTGCATTTATGGGAGATTTGCATGGGTACAACTACCCATTTGATAACAGTGCTATTATAAATAAACTGCTGGACTACAATCCTGATTTCGTCTTTTATATAGGTGATATGCATACAAGGGGCGATGAGGCTGGGATGGAGGTTGCAATAGAGCTTATGGGTGAAACCGCCACCCTCTTCCCCACCTATTTCGTTGCAGGTGAGCATGATAATTCAGATTATTATTTGAAACGTTTATCGGATAGCGGTGTTTTTGTTTTAGAATATGATAATTATCCCCTTGAAATAGATGGCGAAGATACCGGAATAGAGCTTTATGGAATAAATAATGTTTATTATAGCCCGACTTTCGACCTTGCAAATGAATTTACCATAGATGATAGCAGGTACAATATCCTGCTTGCCCATATGGAAAAATTCGAGGCATTTGCTGATTTTGGGATAGATTTAACCCTCTCTGCCGATACCCACGGCGGACAGGTGCAACTGCCATTTATAGGTCCTGTTTATCATGAGGGCAGCTATTTCCCAACTATCACTAACCCCAGTCAACCCATCTACGACAAAGGTCTTTTTGAGATTGCAGATAGCAAACTCTATGTTACAAGTGGAGTTGGAAGTGTCCCTGCCCCTATAAGGGTTTTTAATCCACCTGAAATAGTATTATTAACGCTAAATCCCGAATAAATTCTTAAAAAAACACAGTTTATACTTTTTAATATAGTATTATAAGCCTACCTAAAATGGTGGGCTTAGTATACGGAGGTTTTTATGAATAATGAAAAAATAGCGCTTATTGCAGACAGCTGCTGTGATATACCAACGCAGCTTGCAGAGAAATATGGGATATACATAGTTCCACTTGCAATAAACTATAAAGATAGAAGTTATCTTGACGGGGTTGATATAGATGCTCAATATGTCTACGATAATTTTAAAAATGAAATCCCCACTACCTCTCTTCCAAGCGGAGATGTTATAACTGATGTTTTTGAGAGGGTTTATAATGATGGTTATCGCAAAGCCTATATCGTAACGATTTCAAGCGGGCTTTCAGGTACTCATAATATGCTAAAGCTTATGAGCTCAAATTATAAAAAAATTGAGTTTAAGATATTCGATACAAAACTTATCGGTATGGGAAGCGGCATTGTTGCCCTAACTACCGCTGAGATGATAAACAATGGTATCGCATTTGAAGAGATTGAAGAAAAGGTTAAAACTGCTACTGAAAACACCCATATGTATTTTTGCCTATCAACCCTTGAGTATCTTATAAAGGGCGGCAGGATAGGTCTTGTTTCTGGAACAGTTGCGAGTCTCTTAAATATCCTACCTGTCATCAGCTGCAACAAAGATGGTATTTATCATACGGTAAAAAAAGCGCGCGGACGTGTGAAAACGCTAAATGCCGCCGTTGCAAAACTAATAGACGATGCGGCGCAGTATACATCTTATAAAATAGCTGTTGTCCACGGAGGCGCTAAAGAAGAAGCCGATGAGATACTCGGCAAACTAAAAAAGATGTTGCCTAAAGCAACCGAAGTTTTTGAAGGACAGATATGCCCAGCCCTTGTTGTTCACACAGGCCCCGGCCTTATCGGGATAGGGCTTTTGGGAAGTAAATAACCAAAAACCCACTTTACATATTTTAATTTTTTGCTCACCTTCGGGTGGGCATTTTTTTGCAGATATAATAATAATTCGAGAGGATTATCTATAACTTATCTTATCATGTTGGGCAAGAATGCCCTACATGCCTAATTTATATTATATTCGCACACTCATATAATATAAATAATCTCCGCTTCGCTATGATTATTTATAAACTTATCTTAATGCCCTGTCCTCGCCACTGTGTGGCAAC
>CAYJGN010000002.1:82309-94042 GCA_964369635.1 uncultured Oscillospiraceae bacterium | reverse complement strand
TGATTCTCGGTGCTTACTACCTCACACTCAAAAAAGAGGGTGAGCCAGGAGAGGGAAATACCTATAAAGATACCGAAGAGGCAGTTTATGCCTATAATATGGGTGAGATTTCGCTTCATGCCGCTATTAAAGTTCGTGCATACCACACAAACTATAAAGGCGAGATTACAAGTAAGATTATTGAAACAACTGTCGGTAGAATTCTATTCAACGAGCCAATTCCGCAGGATCTTGGCTATGTTAATAGAGAGGACGACGAAGAGAAGTACAACTTGGAGATAGACTTCCTCGTTGGCAAAAAACAGCTCGGACAGATTATTGAAAAAACTATAACAACCCACGGAGGCGCTATAGCCGCTGATCTTCTCGATAAGATGAAGACTATGGGCTTTAGACATTCAACACAGGGTGCTATTACCGTTTCGGTTGCCGACGCTGTTATCCCACCACAGAAAAAAGAGCTTATCGAAGAGGCTGAAAATAAGATTCTAACTATAAACAAGCAGTTTAAGAGAGGTCTTATCAGCAACGAAGAGCGCTATGATGCGGTTATCAAAATCTGGGCGAAAACGACAGAGGATGTTTCACAGGCTCTTTCAACGAACCTTGATAAATATAACCCAATATTCATGATGGCGGACTCTGGTGCTCGTGGTACTATGGCGCAGATAAGACAGCTTGCTGGTATGCGTGGTCTTATTGCGAATACTTCGGGTACTACAATCGAAATTCCTATCCGCTCTAACTACCGTGAGGGACTAAATATCCTTGAGTACTTTATATCATCTCGTGGTGCGCGTAAAGGTCTTGCCGATACAGCGCTTCGTACCGCTGACTCAGGATACCTAACCCGTCGTCTTGTTGATGTTTCGCAGGATGTTATTATCCGCAGTCACGACTGTGGTGCGACTGAGGGTATCTGGGTATCTGAAATCCGTCAGGGTGGTAAGAAAGATACTAAAGTTGAGCCGCTTGCAGACAGACTTCTTGGCCGTTACCTCCTCCACGACTTTAAGGACGAGGAAACTGGTAGAATAATAGTTTCAAAAGATAAGATGATGGCAGATGATGATGTTAAAGCTATCCTTGATGCTGGAATTGAGAGAATTCAGATTCGCTCAATCCTCACCTGTAGTGCAAAACAGGGTATCTGTGCTAAGTGTTACGGTGCAAACCTTGCAACTGCTCAAGCTGCTAAAATCGGCGAGAGCGTTGGTATCATAGCGGCGCAGTCAATCGGTGAGCCTGGAACACAGCTTACAATGCGTAACTTCCATACCGGTGGTATCGCGTCAGCTGAAGATATAACACAGGGTCTACCTCGTGTTGAGGAGCTATTTGAAGCAAGAAAACCAAAGCAGCTTGCTATTATCGCTGAAATTAGCGGTGAAGTAACCATGTCTGAGAATAAAAAACAGGCGAGAGTTGTTATCATAACAAATACCGACGACGGCGAAGTTCGTGAGTATGTTATCCCTTATGGTGCTCGTATTCGAGTTGAAGAGGGAGATGCTGTTAAAGCGGGAGACCTTCTAACCGAGGGTTCAGCATATCCGCATGATATCCTAACAGTTCAAGGCGAAGAGGCAGTTCAAAACTATATCATCGCCGAGGTTCAGAAGGTTTATCGTCTTCAGGGTGTTGATATCAATGATAAGCATATCGAGGTTATTGTTCGTCAGATGATGAGAAAAGTTCGTGTAGATGAGCCGGGTGATACCGAGCTTCTACCGGGTGCAGTTGTTGAAGTTTCAGAATATAAGAATGCAAACAAGCAGATAAGAGCGAGAATTGCAGAGGGCGAAACAGAGCTTATGGAAGCTACCTATATACCGATGATTCTCGGTATAACAAAATCATCGCTTTCAACAGATTCGTTCCTATCAGCCGCTTCATTCCAAGAGACAACAAGAGTTCTCACCGAAGCTGCTATCAAAGGTAAAGTTGACCCACTTATGGGACTCAAAGAGAATGTTATCATCGGTAAGTTAATCCCAGCAGGTACTGGTATGGAGGACTACGATGGAATCAAAATCGAAGAGGTTGCACCAGAAGTTCCTGAAACATTTATAACCCAAATTTCAGAGGGAATAACAATAGAAAAACAGGTTTAATATTAAAGAAAAGACCTATCAGCCAAAGCTGATAGGTCTTTTTTTGTGCAAAATCTGTTTTGAACGTTGGATTTATAGAGTGTTTTGGATTGATAGATGTTATACCTTCGGAGAGATGAATTTTGGGACTTGAGTGGTGTGTATAGCTTTGATTATAAGGGGGAGATTACATACAAAAAAGCGGTGAGTTTGTATTTTGAGTTTTAATTTGCAATTTATGATTTCTGCCTCGCCTGTTTTTTATGATTTCTGCACCACCTCCCCGCCCGCACTAAACGCACTGCAGTGCGTTTAGTCGAGCTTTGCTCGAATGCGGCGATTTAAAAAATCGCCAGTGCGGGCGGGGGCGGCATAGGGCAGACAATAATATGACAGACAGATAAAAAAACTAAAAAACATGCAAAAAAATAGGCAACAGCAACTAATGCCATTACCTATTTTTAAAACTATTATAATGCTAACGCAGCTTATGCAACATCGAACTGTGCAAGAATATCTTCAATTGTTGTGTCGCCAAAAAGACTTATTACAAAGTTCGACATAAAGTCGCCATTTTTCTGTGAGAAATAGTACTGTGTAAGACCAATTTCCTCAATAGAAGCCTCTAAAACTGTAAACTCCACACCTGCAACAGTCTCGGTGTAATAATCTTCGAAAACATAAGGAACATCAGGTTGAGTTGATTTAATTCCTTCCATAACAATATCTAAATACTCTTCAACGTTTAAATCATCATTGCCAGACATCGCTAAATTCTCATGAATAAGCATAATGCTGCTTCCAGTTGCAGCATCATGAGCCATCATGTCGTAAACATTAAGCATATCAATAGCGTTTTTCTCAAATTCATTAACATCAAGAATTTCATCCATTGTAATACCCATCATTGCTGAAATCTCTTCATCAGTTGCAAATACCCAGTTATCACTTGGAATAGTGAAACTCATATTCATAAACTCAGTTGAGAAGGTATCTCCATCAAGTGTACCTTTAACATAGCTGTTGTCGCCTCCGCCGCATGCTGTTAAAAACAGTGTTGCAGTTACAAGTAATAGTGCTAAAACTTTTTTCATCTTATTTTCTCCTTTTTTGACTTTGTTTAATATTTAAGTTACCACTTAAAAGGTTACTAAAAGATAATATCATAATTTGTTCATAAATGCAATTGAAAAATTAGGATTGAAACCACTATTGTGAATATCAGCTATAATCATTCAATTTTACCCGATAGTTTTTATGATAGCAGTTTTGTAATCTAAAAATTTTGTCGAAAGGGCAAAGGAATTATCCCGCTCCCCATCCCATTCTATCTTAAACTCCGCTATAATCTCACCCGGGTCATTCGATAGAATGTAGATCCTGTCTGATAGCAAAACCGCCTCGCTAACATCGTGGGTTATTAGAAAGGCTGAGCTGTTATGGTTTTTCTGCACCTTTTTAAACCATGCGTGCAACCTCTCTTTTGTGATAGCATCAAGGGCTGAGAAAGGCTCATCGAGCAACATAATCTCATCGGTATATAGATAGGCGCGCAGCAGTGCCGCTCGTTGCCGCATACCTCCTGAGAGCTGTGATGGAAATTTCTTTTCACTGTCAAGAAGACCAAACTCGGCAAAATATGAAATAGCTTTTTCCCTAGCCTCTTTTTTGCCAGTTCCTGAAAGCCTTAGTGGAATTGCGGCGTTATCTGCGATATCAATAAATGGGAGCAGAAGATCTTTTTGCTGCATATAGGAAATTTTACCGCCAACACCCGTTATATTCTCGCCATTTTGGAAAACCTCTCCGCTATCTGGTTTTAAAAGTCCCGAGAGGATATTGAAGATAGTTGTCTTGCCACTTCCGCTCACCCCTAAAATCGAGACGAGTTCACCGCGGTTTAAGGTGAGGGAGATATTTTTGATTATCTCTTTGCCATCAAAGCTTTTTGATATATTTAAAGCGCTTAAAACTTCCAATTTACACCTCTATTTTGGCAGATAGTCGTTTGTATAACCGCTACTTCCAAGATTCTTTGAAAGAAGCTCATTTTCAAAGCACCAATCATAAAATCCGCTCCAACGCGCATCATCAATAATGCCGAAAGCTTCACCATCTGCTGTGTATTCATCTGCTAAAAACTCCATGCTTGCAGTGACGAGCTCGATATCAAGTTCTGGCACTTCTTCTACAAGGATATTCGCCGCCGCCTCTGGATTTTCAATAGAATAATCATATCCTTTTGCAACTGCCGCCATAAATGCCTTTGCAGTCTCTGGGTTTGTCTCTAAAAATTCGTTATTTGCAACTATTATTGGTGTGTAGAAATCAAGGACGGGGAGAGCATCTGAAAATCTAATAAAGTTGCACTCAACGTCTGCAAGCTCTGCCGCAACAACATCCCAAGCTTCATAGACCCATATAGCATCAACGGTATTTGTTATAGCTGAAATTGCATCAACAGAACCGGCTGGAACTTTGTTTAAAAGCTCATAATCAGCGCCCTGCGCCTCCATGCATTCTCTTATCATCGCCTGCTCAATTGGAATATCCCATGTTGAGTAGTCCACCCCTTCAAGGTCTGCAAAGCTCTCAATCCCTTTCTCTTTTAGCGAGATGATACCCGATGTATTGTGGTTAATTATAGTTGCAACAGCAGTTATCGGAATAGGATTATCTGCCGCAAGAGCAAGTCCTAAATTCTCCTGAAAAGAGATGCCAAACTGGGCATTTCCGCTTCCAACAAGTGCTTCTGCACCATCTTCAGGCGGCTGAATTATCGAAACATTAAGGCCAGATTCCTCGAAGTATCCCATATTCTGCGCAACATAAAGACCAGTATGGTTTGTGTTTGGTGTGTAGTCGAGGACTATTGTTATGTCGGTAAGCTCTCCGCTACCACTGCCGCTCGCTTCATCTTCACTACTGCTGACAGCGTCCCCACCACAAGCGGTTAAACTCAAAACCATTACTGCTATTAAAATAAAAGCTAATATTTTTTTCATTATAATCTCCATCTATTTATTTTCTTCATTTAAATATTTATAGGGCATAACTCTCTTCTCAATTATCTCAACAACTTTAAGCAAAATCATGCTGATAACCGAGATTAAAATAATTACCGCAAACATCTTATCAAACTCATAGCTCTTGCGCACCCTCGTCATATAAACTCCAAGGCCGCCATCTCCACCGAGCCACTCTGCAATCATTGCACCAACCACTGAATAGGCAGCTGAAACACGCAGTCCCGAGAAAAATCCCGATAGCGCATATTTAAACTTAACTTCTTTTAGTATCTGCCATCTTGAAGCTTTCATCGAGTGGAAAAGCTTTATAACATCGCTATCCGCTGAGCGAAGCCCATTTAAAATGCTCATCGTAAGCGGGAAAAAACAGGTTATAAACACAAGTGTGATTTTCGGGAGCATGCCGTAGCCAAGCCAAAGCACCAAAAGCGGCGCTATCGCAATAGTTGGAATTGTTTGGCTTAGTATAACAACTGGATAGATATACCTATGCACCGCTTTCCATTCATCCATGGCAACTGCTATAATCGCCGCCGCAACTGTTGCTAAAAATAGACCTGCAAAAGCTTCTGATAGAGTAAATCTTAGATGCTCCATTAAAAGGGTGAAATCCTCAAAAAATGCACCGACCACAGCTGCAGGCGAGGGGAGCATAAATGGCGGTATAAGCTCAAGGCTATATGCCGTTTGCCATAATATTAAAATAACTGCGGGGACAACGAAAGCCGCAAGCTTATCTTTGATGTTTTGCCGTTTTGTCTTCAATAGAAAGCACCCCGTTTTGCGGTGAATAGATAAACTTTATATAGGTGGAAACTGATGCCGCCCCCTCTTCAATGCATATCTCCTGACTTCTCTTAGCTATCTCGCAAAGGGTTTCGAAATCTCCCTCAATAGAGGTTTCAAGCGCCCCTACTTGATACTCAAGACCGGTAGATGCGATATAATCGATAACGCAGTCAACCAGTCGAACAACCTCCGCCTCACTACCAACGTTTGGTAGAACTTGAATTGCCATTGTCGCTTTTTCTCTTGCCATTTTTTTCTCTCCTTAATAAAAAAATCTGCGCAAAGTATTAATACCTTCACGCAGAAATATCTCTATTTTTCCTACGCCGGCATTATCCGGATCAGGTTTGAGGGTTCGGTCTTCACCATCTCAGCCTTTCAGCACCCCTTTGTTAATATTAACTTTGCCTTTACATAATACTTATAAAATGCGGTTTTGTCAAGTTTGCTTTACATGATAAGTTAATTTAGTTATAATTAAACTATAAGATAAAAGGAAACTTACGAGGAAAGGTTTTGGTGGTTTTATGGGATTTCTCGATAGAAACGATGAAAGTTACATTCCGAACTACGATTGGTTTTCCGAAAAAGAACCGAAAAAGCGAAAAACTCCAAAGGGAGTTTTGTTTAGCATATTCTTTTTAACCATAACTTTTATCTTCTCGTTGCCGTTTAATATATTTATGATTGCAACAGCAGAGGATGCCAAAAGCATAACGACCCAGCTTATCCGAATGCTTTTAACCCTTATTGCAACATTTGGAGTTATCCAGTTTCTTGCAAAAACCTATTCGAAAACAAATAAGCAAAGAGTTATTTTGATAATTAAAAATATCGTTCGGACGACATCTATTATAGTTTCAATAGTGGGGATGGTCATATCTCTGCAGATAGCGGATACAAGCTTTGTTTATTATCTGATGATATTTAGCGTTATGACCTTAAATATAATTATTGATACAAGACGGCATCTTAAAGAGAAGAAAGTTATTATAGATGATAGTGAAAAATAAAAAGGTCCGTCATATAGCGGATTTTTTATTTAAAGCTAAATTAGCTAAAGTTATAGATAAATAAAACAGCAAGACCGAGGAAATATAGACCAAGGCCGCCAGAGAGGATAAGAAGAGTTTTCTTTGATGCGCCTGCAAACTCTTTGTGGTAAAAGCCCCAGAAATAGGTCCAAACGCCAGCTGTTCTGCCGAATAAAAAGCTCATTGTCGCCGATAAAGCGGGCATTGCATAGATGCTCATCATATTACCGCCCCAGTGGCATAGTGCTGATATAGCAGATAGGATAAGTGGTAGTTTTCTATCTCCTATGCAGAAAGCAACCCTCCAAAGTTTGTTTTTCGTGAAAACAAAAGCCGATAGTACGGCGATACCAAAAAAGCAACCCGAAACAAGAATAGCGCAGACAAGGATAGGGGGGATATTAGCGGCAGTGCCCGCTGAAGTTCCCAAAGGCCAACCGTTCATAAGTAGGCTGTTTATTAAAACAAGAATAAGTATTTTAGCCGTTAAAACACTTTTTGGTTTGGCAACGTTTCCACCTGCGTTTCGAATTCTATCTGCTGCGCAGTTGTTTGAAGCGAGGGTGCAGACAAAGCTTGCAAGGAAGAATATAATAGCGATTACAACTATCAAAAGAAGGGAATTTGGCTTATCGGGTAGACCTTCGTTTAAAATAGTTGTTGCAATACCGAGAACGCTGCCGGTAGCGCCACTTATTGTTGTTGAGAGGAGCATACCGATATTATCCATAACGACAAGCGAGATATACATACCAGTGCTCATCATAACTCCACCAGCAAATATGGTGAAGAGGGTGCTCTCATTGCCTTCCATAGCAGATAAAATACCTTCTGGCAAAAGGGTGCCGCTCATGATAAAGGTAACTCCCCAAACAAGCAGAAATGAAAAGGCATAGAGCCAAAAGACAATTCCAACGATAGGATAGTTCTTTTTGAATTTGATAACCTGCATCCAACTGCCCCAAAGAGAAGCGGCAAACAGGGTCATAAACATAGCTACTGGTACTGAAAATTCTATCATAAATCCTCCCAAATAATAAGCGGACTTTTTATAAGTCCGCCAAGAATTCTAAACTAATTTAATTTTATCATAGATTTATGCAAAATTCAACTCTCTTCGACAGACGGGTCAAGCTTTGTTTTGATACTTGTGAAAACAACAAGCAGTCCGATTATTGCAACACCAACATATAAGGTGTACATAGTTTTAAGAGTTGAGACAGAGAGGAGATAAGAAGCGATAATATTACCAATAATTCCGCAGAATGCCACCTGAATAGTTGCAGAGAGGGCAATTGCTGAACTGCGGAGGGCCAGCGGAGTTATCTTCGATGCATATTCTATCGCGGCAGGATTGAAAAATCCAAAAGCAAATGCTTCAAGGAGCTGAACATATATCAAAACATTAAGATCGGTAACAACTATCATCGAGACGATACGAAGAATAATCAGAGAGCACCCAACAAGCAAAAGCTTTGAAACATCAAATCTGCGCAGAAGCTTTGGATAGATAAGCATTACCGGATAAATTCCAACGGTGAGCATAAATATAGCAGTTCCTTGATGGGAGGCGGTGCCTCCGAGTTGCTCTATCATAACGGGTAAATAGGCAACGTTTGCTCTGTTTCCTATATTTAGGAGAAGAAAACCGAGCACCATAATCATATATTTTTTGTTTGTGAAGAGAAGGGAAAATGCTTTGAAAAGCGATATCTTTTTTGATTTTGCCGTATCCGCACTTATTGGAACATTTATGAAAAATATAGCGGCAATGAGGGCTATGCTCATAAATATCGTATGGAAAACAAAAATTATCTCGCCGCCAAAAGCCTCCATAGCGCGGCCTGTTAAAAGTCCTGTGATTGAGCTTGTTAATGAACCCATGCCACGGGCAACGCTGTAGATGATATTTTGGTTTATCGAGCTTGATATATAAGTCCATGAGTCAATTAGGGTTAGTAGCGACTGATCAAAAAACGCAAGTGATAAAACCGAGAGATATATCATATAGTATGATCTGCCAGATAGGGGAATTAGAAATGCGCAAGGAATACTGCATATCATAAGTACCGTTACTATTCTCTTTATCGGTATCTTAGAATCCGCAAGATAACCAAGTAGCGGTTTTGAGATAAGTGTTACTATCGACATGCCAGTAAATATAAGTGCAATCTCTGAATCTGTGAAATTAAACTGTGATAGGTAGGTTACGAGAAATGAAAATGTTGAGGTATAAGCCATATAATAGAAACCATAGATCGCAATAATTATGTATAGATACTTCTTTTTTGTATAGTCTTTATTCAAATTATTTCAACTCCTTAAGATAAAACTATATAGCAAATAGGGGCGACTGTCAATTTTTTGCCTGACATAATTTTGCGATGTTTTTTAGCTAAAATGCATATTATGGCGAATTTGTTTAATATGTAGAAAATAGGTTTTATTATGTATTTTTTGCGTTTTTATGGTATAATAAACAAAAAATATCTGGAGGGTTTAAAATGGCAAAGTATTTGAGTGCCGGCAATATTATGTCGGATAGGATTGAAACAAAAGCAAATGGATTATCAGAGCCGCATATAGGAGGGCCTTCGCTTTTTGCCCTTGCAGGCATAAGGCTTTTTACCGAGAGTTGCAGACTTGTCTGCGCTGCTGGTGAGGATTATATAGATACCTATGGCGCCTGGCTTACTGATAATGGAATATCCCATAAAGATGTTTTAGTTGAGCTTGAGCATTGCAACCAGCTTATCCTAAACTATGAAAACAACCCAAAGGGCAGCTTTGATTATAGAATTCTCTTTGGTCAGTCGCATCTTGGATACTTAAAAACAAGACCAAGCCAGATAGCCGATGCAATAGATGAAGATACAAAAGGCATCTATATGGCGCAAGATACCGATAAGATTTTCTGGGAGAAGATAGCAAAAATTAAAAAAGATCATCCCCTAACCTTTATGTGGGAGATAGAGGCTGCTATTCGTGAGCGAACAATGGAGCAGTGGAGATATGAGATTGATAGAACTCTTGATATAGTTGATCTATTCTCGCTAAACCATAAAGAGGCGGCATTTATCTTTGGAAAAGACCCAGAAGACGAAGAGGGAATGATAAATGAGCTTATGAAACTACCGGTTGATATGACGTTATTTAGAGTTGGTAAAAAAGGAAGCTACTGCGTAACAAAAACAGAAGCAGCCTTCTGCCCTTCTATTGATATAACAACTTCATTCGACCCAACAGGTTGTGGAAACTGCTCAACAGGAGCATCGCTATATGGTTTTGTCGAAGGGTATTCGCCAAAAGAAATAGCGGCTATAGCGAATATCGCGGCAGGTTTTAACGTCCAGCAATATGGTCCTTATCCTAAATTTACAGAAGCTGATACCAAAAAAGCATTTGAGCTTATTGGGCAGTTTAAATAACTTTAAATCAAATTATATAGCTTATAGCGATTTCATTTTTATCTATAATAATTATATCTTGTCATAATTTATCAAATAGCGCCCATATTTTCACATTTCAGCCCTTTTTTCATAATATGGGTAAAAGGAGATGTTTATTATGGCTGTAAGAATATTTATAGATCAGGGGCATAACCCCGAGAAATGGAATACCGGAGCTTTGGGGAACGGGCTTCGTGAGCAGGATATAACATATAATGTTGGTGTTTATCTTGCAGAGCTTTTAGAGGCAGACCCGCGTTTTGAAGTTCGATTATCGCGCACCTCCCCAGAGCAGATTCTCGGTTCATCCAACTCAACGAGTCTGCAAGTTCGTGTTGCGAGTGCAAACCATTGGCCTGCAGATTATTTTCTCAGCATTCACGCAAACGCAAACGAAAACGAGAATATAGATGGCACCGAGATGTATGTCTATGAAGAGGGCAGTGAAGCTTATTGGCTTGCCAGGCATTTGATTAACGCAGTTACCGCTGTTGTCGGAACAGAGGATAATGGAGTTCGTTTAAATCCGCAGTTCTATGTTTTGCGAAAGACGAAAATGCCAGCAGTTCTTGCAGAGCTTGCTTATATAACAAACGAAGAGGATGCAAAAAAGCTCGAAAATGATCAGCGTCTGTTTGCGCTTGGACTGTATGAGGGGCTTTTAAGCTACTTTGCATACGATAACCTTTCGTTTAAAAATGAAGTTATATACTCAGAGTAGAAAAAAGTCGAATAATAGAATATTAAAATGAAATATATTCTGACAATATTTTTCAATGAAGCGATAAAAGAAGCGAAGCATTTGGTAAAAATAGCGTTTTACAATTTCTCTAAAACAAAACGGTAAAATTTTGATTTTTGTTTAATATTGCAATAAAAAAGAGAGTCTTGTTGAAAAGGCTCTCTTTTTATGTTAATATATAGTGGATAAAATTTGGGGAAATATTTTGGAGGTTTAAAATGGCAAATAACAAAAATTCTGAGACAACTGCAACGGCGGTCTATGACGCAAAAACGCTTGGAATGCCAAAGATGTTTATTCTTGGTGTTCAGCATCTATTTGCGATGTTTGGGGCGACTGTCTTAGTGCCTGCGATAACAGGTCTATCTGTTAGTGCAACACTATTCTTCGCAGGTGTTGGAACACTACTATTTCACTTGATAACAAAGCTTCGCGTGCCTGCTTTTCTCGGAAGCTCTTTTGCATTTCTTGGAGCATATGGTCTTGTAACTGCTGAGGGTGCCGCGATCCCAATAGGTTATTCGAGTTTTGGTATAGCTCTTGCAGGGCTTGTTTATCTGGTTTTTGCTGTTTTTGTTCGAATTTATGGAACAAAAA
>CAYJGN010000002.1:74263-82299 GCA_964369635.1 uncultured Oscillospiraceae bacterium | reverse complement strand
AGTTATGAAATACTTCCCACCTATAGTAACCGGACCTGTAATAATAGCAATAGGACTTACCTTATCGCAGTCGGCGATAAATAATGCATCAAAAAACTGGCTTATAGCTATATTTGCAGTTGGGATAGTCGTCTGCTTTAACATATGGGGTAAAGGCATTATGAAGATAATCCCGATTTTGCTTGGTGTTGTTGGAAGCTATATTCTCGCTATGATAATTGACCCAGCGGCGCGCGAAATTTTCACTCAAAATGTTTCTGCCGCTCCGATGTTTGGACTACCGTTTGTCTATGAGCACAGTGCAATTTCTATTTTCGGAGCTGATTTCGATATCTCACTTTGCATTTCAGCTGTAATAACTATTCTGCCGATAACCCTTGCAACTATGATGGAGCATATTGGCGATATCTGCGCACTAAGCTCAACCACCCAAAAGAATTTCATCACCGACCCAGGTCTTCACAGAACGCTATTCGGAGATGGTATAGCAACAACATTAGCCGCTACTTTTGGTGCACCAGCAAACACAACTTACGGAGAGAACACAGGTGTTTTAACTCTATCGAGAGTTTTTGACCCGGTTGTTATTCGTCTGGCGGCGGTATTTGCAGTTCTATTATCTTTCTCACCGAAGTTCGCAGCTATTATAGCTTCGATGCCAACCGCGACTGTCGGTGGCGTTAGCCTTGTTTTATACGGTATGATTTCATCAGTTGGTGTTCGCAATATCGTTGAGAACCGCGTTGATTTCACAAAGAGCAGAAACGTTATTATAGCAGCGCTTATTCTGGTTCTTGCGATAGGCATTAGATTTAGCGATATTGGTGCTATAATCTTCTCGATTGGCGATATAACAGTTTCGCTATCAGGTCTTGCGGTGGCTTCTGCTGTTGGAATACTCTTAAACGCTGTTCTTCCTGGCAATACTTATGAGTTCGGCACAAATGAAGTTGGAGATACTGCAGTCCACTTTGATGTTTAAATCTTTAAAGCAATTATTTTAGTAATAAACAGATGAGGATATAACCTCATCTGTTTTTTCTTTTATTTGCGAATAGATATCTGTGTGGTATAATAATAAAGAGGTGAGTTATGAATTTAACCGATATTAACGTAATTAACAGTTTAAGAAAGCAGTTTTCATTTGATTTTAAAAAATCGCTTGGACAGAATTTCCTAATAGATCCATATGTCTGCCCTGAAATAGCGGCAAGCTCAGGAGGGTCTGATATAGGAGTTCTTGAAATAGGGCCTGGATTTGGAGTTTTAACAAAAGAGCTCTGCGAAATAGCAAAAAAGGTTGTCGCTGTTGAGATTGATACAAGGCTTTTACCAGTTCTCGATTTCACCCTTGCAGACTACGACAATCTAAAGGTGATAAATAGCGATATCCTGAAAATTGATGTAAATAAGCTAATCGAAGATGAATTTTCGGGTATGGATGTTGTTGTTGCGGCAAATCTGCCATATTATATAACAAGTCCTGTTATCATGGCACTGCTTGAGAGCAAACTTCCGATAAAACGGCTGACAGCACTCGTTCAAAAAGAGGCGGCTGATAGGCTTTGTGCAGAGCCTGGCAGTCGAGATTGCGGCGCTATTAGCGTTGCGGTAAACTATTTCTCGAGACCAGAGCTTCTTTTCACCGTTGAAAGAGAGGCTTTTGCACCACCGCCTAAGGTTTTATCTGCGGTTATCTCGCTTGAAATACGCGACAAACCACCCGTTTCGCCAAAAGATGAAGCGCTTTATTTCAAGGTGGGGAGAGCATCCTTTGCCCAAAGAAGAAAAACAGCTATAAATTCGATTTCAAGTACCCTTGGACTGCCAAAAGATGCTCTTGCTAAAATACTAACTGAGCTATCTATTGACTTAAATATCCGAGGCGAGAGGCTAACGAATAAACAAATATGCGATATTTCAGATGGGATTTTTGCATTAAAATAGAGTTTTATTGGAGGGTTTATGCCATCATTATCTGCTAAAATAACGATATTTTTCTTAAAAAAAGCGACGAAAAATCTTGTGCCGCCAAATTATTCTACCGAGATTTTTAAGTTTGTCTCAACTAAAAGAAAATATAAAATCCCGAAAAAATATGATTACTATACCGAGAGATGCGAGAGTGGCGCTTGTATTGAGTTTATTTGCCGGCGTGGTAGTAATCCTCGCAAGGTAGTTTATCTTCTGCATGGGGGTGCATATATTCTGTCGCAACAGGATACCTACCGCAAATATGCAGTTCGTATGATTGAAGAGTGCGGCGATATTCTTGTTGCTCTGCTTGATTATAGAGTTTTTCCAAATGTCTACCCCGCAGCGCTCGATGATGCTCTATCGGGTTATCAATATCTATTAAATAAAGGATTTTGTTCAGAGGATATTATCCTGCATGGAGATAGCGCCGGTGGGAATTTATCGTTAGCCCTTGGATTAAAGCTAAAGCAGAGTTCGCAAAATCTCCCAAAAGCCTCATTCTTGCTCTCACCTTGGGCAGATATGACGATGAGCGGAGAGAGCTATTTTAAAAATCATAAAAAAGATGCTTTTTTCGGAAGCAGTGAAGGGATGACAGAAGAAAAACGGCAGATTTATCTCACATGTGATATGTTTTCATATTTTGGTGAAGCACCACGAGAGGATCCTTTAGTTTCGCCTATTTTTGCGGATTTTAATGGTTTTATGGATACATATATCGTTGTTGGTGGCGATGAGATGTTGCTTCATGATAGTGTTTTAGTTGCAAAAAAGATGAAAGATAGCGGCGTTCAAGTTGAGATAGATATTGTAGATGGTATGTTTCATGTTTTTCCACTGTTCCCATACTTCGACGAAGCAAAAAAGGCGCAGAAAGAGATTTTTAGCAGAATTCAAAAATATTTATAACAGTGGATGGAGTGGGAGCGCACCGCAAGGCCGATAGGCCTTGCCATCTTGCGCTTTGCGCAAGATGACAAAAACCGCCTTTGGCGGTTTTGCGGTGCGCTGCCAGCCGCCCCGTTTTTAAAATAAACAAAAACAACCTGCCTTAAGGCAGGTTGTTTTTTTAGACTAAATAAACAGAAGCAGACTCCCGGCCATTATCGCCATACCACTAACAAGCCCCGCTATACAGATATGATGTTCGCCATATTTTTCAGCAGTAGGTAGCAGCTCATCAAGGCTTATATAGACCATTATCCCGGCAACTGCCGCAAAGATAAATCCAAAAAGCATATCCGACTGAAACTGCATAAGTATGAGGAATGCAACAAGAGCGCCAATCGGCTCTGAAATGCCTGATAGAAGCGATAGTTTAAATGCTTTGCCGCGATTTCCCGTTGCAAAATATATCGGTACCGCCACTGCAATACCCTCAGGGATATTATGAATAGCAATTGCAAATGCTACTGGTATACCAAGCGAAGGGTCTTCAATGGCCGAAATAAATGTTGCAATGCCCTCGGGGAAATTATGGATAGCAATAGCAAGTGCTGAGAAGAGACCCATTCGCATAAGTGAGTTTGAAACATTCGCATCAATCTCAATATTTACAATATCTGGCATCTCATGCGGATTTTCAGCTGACGGAACAAATTTATCAATCAAAGCGATAATCCCAATACCGACAAAAAAAGCAATAACAGCAAGGGAAGTTCCTCCCTTTTCGCCCGATATAGCACTAAGCGACTCGACTGCTTTTGGCAAAATTTCAACAAATGAAACATATATCATAACGCCTGCAGAAAGACCAAGCGAAAAAGAGAGGAATTTTTTATCCGTCTTTTTAATTATTAGAACTAAGGCGCTCCCAAGTCCGGTTGAAAGACCAGCGAAGAGGGTTAAACCAAATGCAAATAGAATGTTTTGAGTGTCCATTAACACCTCCAAATTTTATATAGCATATTTCTATAATGCTGCTTGAGAAACTCATTATATTATATGACAAATTTTTCATTTTGCCAAAACTTTAAAGTAGGCCAAGTTGGCGCAACAATATTGTGCCAACTGATGAGACGTTGAACAATAGTTTTTTAAAATAAACAGCTGTTAAATTTTATTAAACAATTAGCAAAATTCAGATTATTTCGCTCGTTTATACGGCTTTGGCTCATCTGTGAGGCCAAGCAGATAATCTGTGCTTGTATTATAAAATAAAGCGAGTTTTACAAGAACCTCTGTTGGTAGAGCTCGAACCTCTCGCTCGTATTTTGAATAAAGCGATTGGTCACAAATCAAATACTCAGCTATCTGCTTTTGCGAATAATCATTATCGTCACGTAAATCACGAAGTCTCAACCTCAATTTAATCACCCTACTAAATAATAGTACAGGACCTATAATATGCTTGAGGTGATTATTTCGCTCGTTTATATGGCTTTGGCTCATCGGTGAGACCAAGCAGATAATCTGTGCTTGTATTATAAAATAAAGCGAGTTTTAAAAGAACCTCTGTTGGGATATCGAGCTTACCTCGTTCATATCTCGAGTAGGTAGTTTGTGAAACATTCAATGTTATAGATATTGTTGTTTGATTTAAATCTTTATCCTCTCTCAAATCACGAATTCTTCTGTACATAATATCACCTCAGAAGAAATTATAGAATATGCATTTATTGCATATTGCATTTTATGCATAAATCGCATAAAATATACTTGAGGTGATTATTATGATAGTAACATTTTTTGGACATAGGAAAGTTTCTGAAACAAAAGAAGTACAAAGTTGGCTTTTGAAAGTTTGCGAAGATCTTATAAAAAAAGGCGCTGATAAATTCTATCTCGGTGGGTATGGGAATTTTGATAACCTTGCCTACTTGGCGCTTAAAGAGCTTAAAACAAAATATACTAATATAGAGATTATCTTAATTCTTGCATATCAAAACCGTTTAAACAACGAAACATTATCATTTTATGATGGTAGCATCTACCCAGAGCTTGAGCGATATCCCAAGAGATTTGTGATATCAAAGCGAAATGAATGGATGGTTTTGGAAAGCGTTGTTGTTGTCGGGTATCAGTTTTTAAATTTTGGTGGCGCCTATGAAGCGATTAAATTTGCGCGAAGACATAACCGCGAGCTAATACTGTTTAGTTTGAAAGATGTCGATTGAAGGAATGTAAAAAGCTGATAAAAATAATGGGCACAACTGCCAATGAAAAACCATCTGACAGCTAATTCGTGTAGCATCAGATGGTTTTTATTCAATATGTTTTTGTTTAGTAGCAGATGATTATTTATAGCTACTTCTCACCTATTGAGGTTAGAATCCATGAGTATCTAAAGTCCTTTATAATCTCGCTTCCGCAATATGGACAGCTCACAAAATCAAGCCCGACAAGCGGCGCTGCGCAGTTTGGACAACTTGCAGAGACGACCCCTTCGATATTGAAGTTGCTATGGTCGAGAATATGTACCCACTCGGTTTCGATACGAAGCTGGGTCTTTTTTTGCGTCGTGTTTTCGTTATCAGTCCGCCTTTGCATAATAGCCGCTTGAATTCTAATAGTCGCAGTTTCGCTGTTTTTTCTATAGCTGCTGACAACCTGACGATGAAAATCGGTGCTTAGCACTTTAATACCCTTTGAGACCCATAGCGAATGGGTAGCTAAAATCTTATCATTAACATTTTTGTTGCTCTCATAATATGAGAAATCGCCTGTTTTAAGGGAAGTATAGTAGGCGAAAATTTCATCTTTGTTTTTCGAGAGCAGCTCATCAAGCGAAAAGTTTGGAAAGTCTTCTAAAATTTGCGGTCGCACAAGCGACTCAACGCCAGAGAGCGATTTGGCATTCTCTTCGAGTTCAAGCTCTCCTTTTTTAGCCATATCCAAAATATCGGTATCGCCAAAATATTTGCGCTTTATCGAGCGAAGTTTAAAATATAAAAACAGTCCACCCAAAACTATAAAAGCAAGCAGAGAGAGAAGGATAATTCCAATAGTATCAAACATATCTCACCTCTAAAGTTGCTCTTTTGCAACTGCAAGCATAAGCTTTATGCGATTTTCCTGATTAACTTTTGTAGCACTCGGGTCATAATCAATCGAGACGATATTCGCATTTTCATAAAGAGAGCGAATTTTTCTTATCATCCCTTTGCCAACGATATGGTTTGGCAGACAGCCAAAGGGTTGCGCACAGACAACATTGCCATACCCTTGCTCAATAAGCTCTAATATTTCAGCAGTTAAAAGCCAACCCTCGCCCATCTTGCACCCATATCCGATAACAGGCTCAACAAGCTCTTTTAGATGGTAATAGGGGGTGGGGGAGATGAAGCGGGTATCTTTAAGCGCTCCTAAAATATGCTTTTCAAACGATAGGAAAAACTTCATTGCCTTCTCGACAACAGCTTTTTTAATTCCGCTACCGCCATATAGCTTAATATCCTCAAGGCGATTATCGCACTTAAATATCATAAACCCGATAAGACCAGGCACCATAACTTCACAGTCCTGCGACTCTAAAAACTGCTCTAAATTGTTGTTTGCAAGCGCTGAGTATTTAACGTATATCTCACCGACAACGCCAACACGCACTTTTTTTATATCTAAAACCTCGATTTTTTCGAAATCTGAAACAATCTCTTTTGAGTATTTCGCAATATCGCGCCCACTAACACCTTTGTGGTCTAAGAAAATTTCGCAGATACGATCAACCCAGCGGATAACCGCCTGCATAGTTTCCCCTTTATTCTTCTCATACGGCTGAATTTGGTTTTTTAGAAGCATCAAAAGATCACCATAGACAATTGCTGCAAGTCCCTGGCGGAGCAGAGAGAGGGATATTTTAAATCCGCTGTTTTTTTCAAGTCCAGATAGGTTTAAAGAGATAACAGGCACCTGAGATAGTCCGGCATTCGCAAGACCTTTGCGAAGAAGATGAATATAGTTTGAAGCTCTGCAACCACCGCCTGTTTGGGTCATTATAAGCGCTGTCTTATCAAGGTCATACTTGCCGCTCTTAAGGGCTGATATCATCTGACCTATCGTTAGAAGGGCGGGATAGCAGGTATCGTTATGAACATATCGAAGACCTTCGTTTATGACCGATGAGTCGGTATTAGTTAAAAGCTCGATATTATATCCATTGCGAACAAATATCTTCTGCAAAATCCTAAAATGGATATCGAGCATATTCGGAAAAAGAATAGTATAGTTCTTTTTCATCTCTTTAGTAAATTCGATTCTCTCCATCTAAACCCCTCTTGTTGCAGCGAAAAGACTGCGAAGTCGTATTTTAACAACACCGAGATTTGTTATCTCATCAATCTTAAGCTGAGTGTATATCTTGTTTTTTCGCTCTAAAATTTCTCTTGTTTCATCGGTCGTTATGGCATCGAGACCGCACCCAAACGATACGAGCTGAACCAAGTTTATATCCTTATAGCTCTCATTTGCAACATAGTTTGCTGCCGCATATAGCCTTGAATGGTAGCTCCATTGGTTTAAAACGTTTGTTGGTTCCTTAGAAACAAGACAGCTCACTGCCTCTTCAGAAACAACAACAGCCCCCTGCTCACAGATAAGCTTATCAATACCATGGTTAATTTCAGGGTCAAGATGATAAGGTCTTCCGGCAAGAACAATAATTGGCATATTGCCGCGTTTTGCAATTTCGATATATTCCGCTCCTTTTTTGCGGATATCTGATAGATAATGCTCATATTCAATATAAGCTTTCTCTGCCGCCTCTCGAACCTCATTTTTATCAATATCAAGGTAATGCTTCGATAGCAGCTCAAAAATCTTTTTCGGGAAATCTTTCTTTCGATGAATTCCAACATAGTCTTTTATGAAACGAGTACCTGAAAGCGCTTCAACGTTTGCGCCAATTACCTCAGGATAATATGCAACAACAGGACAGTTATAGTTGTTATCGCCGAGATTCTCATCGATATTATAGCTCATACATGGGTAGAAAATCGTATCGACGCCCATTTCAATAAGCTGCTCGATATGCCCATGAACGATTTTTGCCGGATAACAAACGGTATCGGAGGGGATAGTATGCTGACCTTTGAGATAAACAGCTCTCGTTGATGGCTTAGTAA
>CAYJGN010000002.1:64117-74253 GCA_964369635.1 uncultured Oscillospiraceae bacterium | reverse complement strand
AACAGTCACCGAAAAATCAAGCGACTTAAAGAAGGTATGCCAGAAAGTGAGGAGTTCATAGTTATTGAGTCCGAGCGGTATTCCAATGCTTCCGCGGCTTCCTTTATTCTCGGTATACTGCATCAAAAGCTTTGTTTTATATTTATAAAGATTATATTTCTTATCGGGATTTTTAAGCATAAGCGGCTTTTCGCAGCGGTTACCGCCTATAAACTGTCTGCCATCATCGAAGATATTAACAGTTAATTTGCAGCGGTTCTGACATAGTTTGCAGGTAACTGCTTCCGCTTTATGGGTGAAAGAGCGAAGTGAGTTATAAGATAGAACAGAGCTCTTACCACTTCCGTTTTGCTTAACATAAAGCGCCGCACCATATGCTCCCATAAGCTCAGCTGCAGGTGGGCGAACGACCTCTCCTCCAATTTCGCGCTCAAATGTTCGAAGGACAGCGTCATTTAAAAAAGTTCCGCCTTGAACAGTTATATGCTTACCAAGGCTTTTAGCATCGGTTGCACGAATAACCTTGTAGAGAGCATTTTTAACAACACTTATAGAAAGTCCTGCCGATATATTCTCAACTGTTGCACCATCTTTTTGCGCTTGCTTAACAGAGGAGTTCATAAAAACAGTACAGCGAGAACCGAGATCAACCGGGCGCTGCGCCATTATTCCAAGATTTGCAAACTCCTTGATATCATATCCAAGCGTCTGCGCAAATGTCTGCAAAAACGAACCGCAGCCTGAGGAGCAAGCTTCGTTTAGAAATATATTATCAATGGTGCCGTTTCGAATTTTAAAGCATTTTATATCCTGGCCGCCGATATCAATTATGAAATCGACTTCTGGATTATATTTTTTAGCGGCGGTAAAATGAGCGATAGTTTCAACTATTCCAATATCACCGTGAAAGGCATTTTTTATAATCTCTTCGCCATACCCTGTTGAAGCAAATCCTGCAATATGTATCCCTGGAAACCTCTCGTAGACATCAAGTAGAAAATCTCGAACAAGGGGGATTGGGTTTCCGCCATTTTGCATGTATTTTGAATAAACTATTTCATCTTCACTGTTTATAACAACTGCTTTAAGGGTAGTTGAGCCAGCGTCAACTCCTATATAGCAATCTCCTAAAACAGGCGCGTAGACGAGCTCTTCACCTGAGCGATGCCTTTTGCGAAATAGCGCAAGCTCATCTTCGCTCTCAAATAGGGGAGGACAGCTTTCGTAATTATTGTTTCCGTGGAAACTTTTGAGCTTTTCCTCAAATTCTTGTATACTAACTTCGCTCTCCTCAGAGGAGAAGGCTGTTCCGAGTGCAACATAATAAAGGGAATTTTCAGGCCATATTCCGCGAAGATTTAAAACTTTATCAAATGCCGCTCGAAGCTCTGAGAAGAAAGAGAGAGGCCCTCCGAGATAGACAACATTTCCTTTGATATCGCGCCCTTGCGCAAGTCCTGCAATAGTCTGGTTTACAACGGCATAGAAGATAGAGGCTGATATATCGGTTTTAGCGGCACCCTGATTTAGCAGAGGCTGGATATCGCTCTTTGCAAAAACTCCGCACCGCGAAGCTATAGAATATATCTTCTCAAACTGCTTTGCCGCATCGTTTAGCTCAGTAGGGGTTATCTTTAAAAGGGTTGCCATCTGGTCGATAAAAGCACCTGTTCCACCAGCGCAACTACCATTCATGCGAACTTCAAAAAGACCAGAGACAAAGATGATTTTAGCATCTTCGCCTCCGAGCTCTATAACAACGTCTGTACCAGGCAGAAGCTTTTTAACCGAGAGGTTGGTTGCGTAAACCTCTTGAACAAAAGGAATGCCTACCTGATTTGCAAATCCCATTCCGGCGCTGCCCGATATCTTTATATTAAAATTTTTCTCGTCTGGAAACTCTTTTTCTATCTCCTGCAAAAGCTCTAAAACTTTTTCACCTATTTTAGAAAAATGTCTTCCATAGTTTTTCTTTATTATTCTGTCTTGCTCATCCACTACAACGTATTTTAGAGTAGTGGATCCTATATCTATTCCAAGTCTTAGCATTCAGGGGGCATCCTCCAATAATTTTGGTATTTTGTCTCGTTTAATCTATTTATATATATACTTACACAAACTGGTTAAATGATAAAATCAGATAATTAAATTTATCTGATTTTAATTATATGATGAATTTGTGTCTATTATTTGAACGCAGTGTAAGATAGTATTTTACAAAGTCATTAATTTTTATGGCGAATTATATATGCTTTAAATGAGCCTGACCATAAAACTTCTTTGCAATATACCTCGTCATCTTCGTAGCTTCCGCCCAAAGCCATAGCTTTTTTAAGCGGACAATCGTGGCATTCACCAGCACCTTCTTTAAAGCAAGAGCGACCGTGCAGCTTTATATCAGCTTCTCTTGCCGCGGTATTCATAAATAGCGGCTTGAAATTATCTTTAGTCGCAACATAAACAGGATCATCTATGCTATCGAGAACAACTGCCAAATTATCTCTCTGGCGCATAGAATTTTCAATCAAAAATTGATTAGTAACAACGGTTGAAAGCTGCTGACAAACATCAATAAGGCTTTTGCGCATCTTTGGGTTCATTGGAGTTTCACTGTTATATTTTGTGAAAACAATATGGCCGAGTAGAATTTTCTTGTTTTTAAGTGAGAATGCATAGCTGATAGAATCATCGGGAGCGATTATTCCGAGTTTGTCGAAATTTTTTATCTCGCTTGAAACAAGCAGGTTTTCTTTTAAAAATAGGTTATAAATATCGGTGAACTGAACAAGCGGGAGGTCTTCAGTCTCGGGAGTTGTTTTAGGATTATCACACATCCAATTTTTAATATGCTTTATATATCCCTCTTGGTAATCGAATTTTGAGATAGAGGCTGCGTCGAAATGAAAATGAGTTGAAATCATTTTAAGTATCGACTGGATAGATTGCTCTGCAACTTTTGTCTCTTCAACGAGATTAAAAACATATTCTTTTAAATTCTCTTTAAAGATTGAGATGCTATCCATTGGGTCTTCGCTCGTAGCTTCGCTTTCTATAGAGGTGCGCTCTGATTTATAGTGCAACTTCTCATTGCCAGTATAAAGATTGAACCCATTTTTACCGGCGGCTTTAGTATTATAAAGCGCTATATCGGCATATTTATAGATCGTTTCAAAATCTTTCGAGTCAGCTGTTGTTGCAATTCCAACGCTTGCAGATATATTAATAACCTGTCCGTTTTGCTCATAGCTGCGCGCAAAGTTCTCGCAAACTTCAGCAGCTTTTGCCTCTATAACCGATTGCTCACCGAAGTTTCGCAAAAATACAAAAAACTCATCTCCGCCAACTCGACCAAGAACATCGCTCTTTTGAAAAATTTCGCGCAAGGCGGTGCCGAGATGCTTTAGTACCGCATCGCCATATAAATGTCC
The DNA here is from genome assembly GCA_964369635.1 of uncultured Oscillospiraceae bacterium. GTDB lineage: Bacteria > Bacillota > Clostridia > Oscillospirales > Ruminococcaceae > CAYJGN01. The sequence continues at coordinate 70,825 of CAYJGN010000002.1, read as the reverse complement.
GAAATTATCGTTTATCGACTTGAAGTTATCAACATCAATAATCATAAGAGCGCCACTTTTTAGAGATGAGCCCTCTTCAAGATGCTTTTTAATAACCTTTTCGGTCATATTTTTATTATAAAGACCGGTCAGACCATCGTTTTGTCCGAGTATCTCAGTTTGGCGGATAAATTCATAAAGCTGAATATATGAGCGAATTCGAGCAGTGACCACCTTATCTTTAAAAGGTTTTGTTATATAATCAATAGCGCCGAGCGAAAACCCCTTCTCTTCGGTTGCGGCATCATCAATACCAGTTATAAAAATAACAGGTATGTTATTATAGTCATCGCTTGCTTTTAACTTTTCAATAACTTCAAACCCATCAAGGCCCGGCATAATGATATCGAGCAGAATTAGTTTTGGATCAATTTCCTCGAGTTTTTCAAACATTTCTTTGCCGCTCGAGACACAAATCACCTCATATTCGCTTTTAAGCATTTCTGAAAGAATAACCTGATTTAACTTGCTATCGTCGACGACTAAAATCTGTTGTAATTGCATTATAATGCTCCTCATAATTGTAATAAACCAATTTACTCTATTTTAATCAATTTTCCAGAAATAATCAAGGTTTTTGTGATAAATAATAATAAAGAAATGACTTTTAAAATAACTGTTGCAAAAGTAAGCGAGTAAGCGTATAGTGGAGTTATGGAGGTGATGCATTATGTGGCTTGAAAGTAGCATTTTTTATCAAATATACCCACTTGGATTTTGTGGAGTGCGAGAGGGTGCGGGTGCGGAAGATAGAAATATCCTAAAGGTTATTGATTTTATCCCACATCTAAAGAATTTATCGGTCAATACCCTTATTCTAAATCCCATCTTTGAGTCGGACAACCACGGCTACGACACAAAGGATTTTAGCCAAATTGATAGGCGGCTTGGGAATAATGAGCAGTTTAAAACAGTCTGTAATGCGCTGCACGAAAACGGTATTCGAATTGTCCTCGATGGGGTGTTTAACCATGTAGGACGAAACTTCATGCAGTTTTTAGATGTTTTAGAGCATAGAGAAAATTCAAGGTACAAAGATTGGTTTATAATTAGTTTCGATGGAAACTCAAATTATAACGATGGTTTTTGGTATGAAGGATGGGAAGGGCATTTTGAACTCGTGAAGCTCAATCTTAAAAATCCCGAAGTTTGCGATTTTCTGATTATGCAGATGAAAAACTGGATAAGCGAGTTTGATATTGACGGTTTGCGCCTTGATGTTGCATATAGCCTTGATTTCGACTTTATCCGCAGAATGCGAAGTGAGCTCTGCCAACTAAAAGCTGATTTTGCGCTTATTGGTGAGGTTTTGTTTGGCGACTATAATCAGATAGTTAATGAACAGATGCTTCACAGCTGTACAAACTATGAATGTTATAAGGGGCTATTTTCCTCCTGCAACGACTATAATCTTTATGAGATTGCCCATTCGTTAAACAGACAGTATGGTGGCGAAGATTGGTGCTTGTATCGAGGGAAACAATTAATGACATTTGTTGATAACCACGATGTTGCACGTATCGCTTCGATTTTGAAGGATAAAAATCATCTGCCACTTGTATACTCGCTTCTATTTGCGATTCCGGGCATTCCATGCATCTACTATGGCAGCGAGTGGGGTGAGGAGGGAGAAAAACGCCCTGATAGCGACTGGAACTTACGACCATACTTTGAAAAACCAAAGGAAAACGGACTAACTGCGCTGATATCAAAACTTTGCGAAGTGCGAAAATCGAGCTTGCCGCTATCTATTGGTAGCTATCAAAATGTTGTTATAGATAATAAAGCGCTGCTACTATCGCGTATGCATAATGGTGAAACTGTTTATATGGCGGTCAATATCGGAGGTGAGGACAAAACTTTTAGTAATGATAAGCTCTATGGCGAATTTGAAAAATTAGTTTCCTTTGAAACAAACGATGGAGAACTATTGGAAGTGGCATCTGAAGATAATGTTTCCGAAGAAACTATCGTTGATGTTATAAATCTAAACGGCAGTCTGACCTTAAAGGGATATAGCTTTATATATTTAAGGAAGCTATAATTAGCCTGATTTAGGTTTGTGGATTGTATAGCTCTAAATAATACAGTGGTGAAATAAAATGATAATCTTAAAGGCATAGAATAGAAAAAATCTATTCTATGCCTTGCTTTATTATATAAAATATATATAAAAAACGACCGATGAAAAGGGTAATGTCAAATTCGGTCGTTTTATTATTTGAGTTGAGATTTATCTTTATTTAAAAGTAAAAAGTCTATAAACTCATCTTTTAAGAGAGGCTTTGTAAAGACATATCCTTGAATATAGTCGCAACCACAGCTAATTAGGTAATTTAGAAGCTCTTGCTCTTCGACCCCCTCCATAACGACCTTGATATCCATCTCTTTAATAGCTTTTATAAGATGTAAGAAGAATGCCCTTCTCGTATTATCTAAAGTTGTTGCATAAACAAGACTTCTATCAAACTTTATAATATCAACAGGCATATTGAAAAACATAGATAAGTTTGAGTATTCAATTCCAAAATCATCAAGCTCGAAAACAAATCCACGCTTTATAAAATCATCCATAATCTCTTTTGTTGCGGTGGTATCTGAGACGAGCGTTCTCTCGGTAAGTTCCATCTTAATCATAGATGGGCTGATATTATAGCGATTTAAAATTTCACAAACTTCATCTGCTACATCGCGTTTTAAAAAGTGGACATACGGGAAGTTTATCGAAATAGACTTTAGTGGGAACTCATCGCCATATTTATCTAAAATATCTCGAAAATCACGGCAAAGCTTCTCTAAAACGATATATGTAAGCCGGCTAACAAGACCTACCTCTTCAGCTATCGGAATGAATTCACCGGGAGAAACAAACGGTTCATCTGAGGGTTTTAGGCGGATAAGTGCTTCTGCCATTGTGAAGTTATCATTTTCTCTGCTATAAATAGGTTGATAGTGAACTTCAAAACCATCGTTTGCCTCTGCTTCTTTTAGCCTATCTATAATATAATGTCGTCGTTTCATTTTATCGCGAACGGTTGGATCATATAAGTAGTTTGTTTCACCTGAGTTCTTTTTAAGGGTGGAGATAGAATAGTCGATAGCAGAGATTATCTCTTTAACGTTTTCTCCAAAAAGAGGATAGTCAACCCTTGCATAGATAGTATCGAGCGTTAATTCGTTATCTGAAACTAAAAAAGGTTCTGCTAATTTATTATTAACATTTCTTAAAAGACTATCTAACTGCTCTGAGCTATCGTCGATAGATAGGTATGCAAATTCATCACCAGAGTAGCGATAAAGTCTTCTACTTGGAAGAATTCCATGCAACCTTTGAGCAATATCTTGAAGTACGCTATCACCAACATCAAGACCATACCGTTCATTAACACTCTTGAAGTTTCGAATACTAAAAACTGCGAGAGAAAATCTCGCTTTGTTATTGCGAAGGTGCAAAAGGTTGCTTGTTAGTGTTTGTCTGTTATTAAGTTCTGTTAGTGGGTCTGAGCTCTTTGAGACGCTCAAAACATAAAAATGAACTACTAAAAGACCGCTTAAACTTGCAAGGCTTGATGTTTGAATAAACGGGTAAAATATCTGTATACAGAAGATAAAAGTTGAGAGAAAGAAGTTTAGAATTACGATAAGCAGAACATTCTTTCGCGGACTTTTTCGATGTTTATAGATGAAAATCAAAGAGATTATAAGGTAGACAAATGCTATGAGATAAGAAATGCGATTTAGTGAATTTTTAATATAACCAAGCTCTGGGCTGATTTCAAAAACAAGCCTGTGGAACTGGTTTGTAACGATAATTATTGTATATATTAAATATGGGATAAAGACCCAGTAAAACCGCTTAAAAAATTCGCCATAATCCATCTTGTCGTAGACAATCGATATAGAAAAAACAAGATAGAAAAGAGCTAAAAGAGGTGAGAGGAAAAAGAAATTTGTACGGAAAAAGTCGGTTATAAATACAGGTACAACATCATAATAATTTGCTGTTAAACAGGTGAATATAGTAGCGATATTGGTTATAAGCGCTAAAATATACATCTGCTTTAATCCTTTATAGCGCGGAGAAATAACGCTATTATCGGTAAATAGCCCGACAACGGCTATGATAAATATTAGAAGTGATGAAAATTCAGCTACTAAATTATAGATAACAGCACCTCCTTTTGCAAATATGATAAATCTGTCAAAATTTGCAAACACTATTAATATTCTACTACGATTGGTATTAGAAGTAAATAGTTTTATCTCGCATTTTTCGCTTTTTTTGTGTCAGATAGTAGTTTTTGGCTCTTTTTTTGATATTCTTTTGCGTTTTGTATGAATTTTGGCGCTCATCAGCAGGTTTTGCGTATCTCTGGTATATTAATACAATTACAACGCCAATAGCAATAACCAAAGCTTTTAAAAATAGGTATAGCAAAAATCCCATAAGCATCAACAAAACAACGAAAGCTGATATGCATTTTGTATTTCTATCCATAATGCACTCCTATTCGGTTAGCAGCTTTAGATGGACAACTGTTTCAATATGCGAAGTTCTGGCGAAAAGGTCGTGTGGTGCCGCTTTTATAGCGGTATATCTATATTCTTCAAATATTTTAAGGTCGCGCGCTAAGGTGTTTGGGTTGCAGGAGATATAGATAATATTCAAAGCGCCAAATGAAGCGACTGTTTTTATAAGTTCAGGGGTTAATCCGCTTCGTGGTGGGTCGAGGGTTATAGCGGTGGGAATTATATTTTGAGCGCGAAGCTTACTTGCAACAATTTCAGCATCCTCTGCTATAAACTGCGCATTATCCACTCCATTTAACTTTGCATTTTTGATGGCGTTTTCAACAGCGGTTTTGTTTATTTCAACGCCGATAATTTTCTTAAAGTGGCTCGATAGGCAGATTCCAATAGTTCCAGTGCCGCAGAAAAGATCAATTAATAGCTCTCCCGAAATGCCATCTAAAAACTCTAAAACTCTATTGTATAAAAGCTCGGTGGCGGCTGTATTTATCTGGAAAAATGAGAGGGGAGAGATTAGAAAATCTTTGCCGCAAAGGGTTTCGGTGAGATAATCGTCACCGCGCAGTTTTATTATTTTTTCAGTCAGAAGGAGGTTATCACGCCTGTTATTTATATTTATATGCAGTGATGCAACCTCTGAAAACTGCGAAAAAAGCTCGTTTCCATATTGCGAAAATATATCGTCGTTTTTTGTTGCAACAATGCATACAGCGAGCTTATTGCTTAGTTGTCTTAAAAAGAGGTGGCGAAATACTCCTCTGCCGTCCTCCTCGTTATAAATATCAATTTTGTTTTTCTCTAAAAAATTTGCTGTGAAGTTTGCGATATCAGAAAAAATTGTCGGGTGCAGAAGACAGCTCTCACACGGAACTATCCTATGGCTGCGCCTCCCGTAAAACCCCCAGAAAACTCTGTCGTTTTCCATTTGAAAAGGAAAAATTCCCTTGTTTCGGTAGTGGGTTGTTTCGGGCGCTTTGGTTATAGGCAGAAAAACTGGGGTATTTTCAACAGCGCGACTGATAACTCGGCGGAGATAGGCATCTTTTATTCGAAGCTCTTCGGTATATTTAAGGTGGGCGAATACGCAGCTACCACATCGACCAAAATAAGGGCAGTCAGGATTTTCGCTCGTCTCTCCACGCTCGATATATTCAGTAGCTATCCCATAGCAAAAATTTTTCTTCACCGAAACAACCTTGCCATTTATCCTATCACCAACTGCACATAGGGGAACAAAACATATAATATCATCTATTTTACAAACACCAAGACCTTCGTTTGTAACATCGAAAATCTCTGCTTGAAATGTTTGGTTTTTTGAAATAAGAGGTTTCATATTTTTAAATCTACTCCTTTCTTCAATTATATGGTAAATAGTTCAGATTTGCAATAAAATAGCTCGAAAATGATTGAAAAATGTACAGAAATATTGTAATATGTATATATTAATTTAACTGGGGGCGAATATTGAAAACGCTTATAATTATTCCTGCGTATAACGAAGAGGCATCGATACTGAAAGTTATCGAGAGGATAGAAGAGGTAACTGACTGCGATTATATTGTTGTAAATGATGGCAGTACCGATAATACCAAGAAAGTCCTTGCAGAAAATAACAAAAATTTTATAGATCTTCCGATAAACTTAGGGATAGGCGGCGCTGTTGGGACAGGCTATAAATATGCCTATAAAAACGGCTATGATTTCGTCGTTCAGATAGACGGGGACGGACAGCACGACCCTGCATTCATAAAAGATATGCGCGATATTATCATCGAGGGAAAAGCCGATATGGTTATAGGGTCGCGATTTATTGAAAAGCGAGGATTTCAGACTTCAGCTATGCGAAGGGCTGGGATAAAGTTTTTGAAATTTCTTATCAAAATCCTTTGTGGCAAGACGATAACCGATGCGACGAGCGGTTTTCGCGTTACAAACAAAGAGATAACAGCGATGTTTGCGGGCTATTATCCCGATGATTACCCAGAACCTGAGACAACAGTTATGGTGCTAAAACGCGGGTATCGTATTTTAGAACATCCGGTTGTTATGCATGATAGAACAGGTGGAGTTAGCTCTATAAATGCTCTGCGCAGCGTTTATTTTATGATTAAAGTATCGCTTGCGATGGTACTCATG
>CAYJGN010000002.1:60991-64107 GCA_964369635.1 uncultured Oscillospiraceae bacterium | reverse complement strand
ACCAAGACCGAAGGTGAAAAAATAATGGATATTAGACTGCAAATCATACTTATAGTAGCGTCTTTTGGCTTTTTGGGGCTTATTTTATATATGCTAAGGAGAGATGAGCTTAAACTGCGATATTCCCTTTTGTGGCTTGCCTCTGCGATAGTTGTGATAGCGATTGCTATAAAGCCTGAGATTATAATTCTGCTATCTCACCTTACCAATGTTGAGATGCCATCAAACCTTGTTTTCACGATGGTCATTGCATTTTTGGTGCTTATAGTTTTAAGTTTAACTGTTGCAATATCAAAGCTTAGCAAACGATTGACCGAACTTACCCAAAAACTGGCGCTTTTTGAAAAAGAGGTAGGGGAAAAAGATAATAAAAGCTAAGATTAATAGTAGGCTTTATATTTAAATTGGATGAGAATAAAAAAATAGTGGTAGTGTAAACGGTTTTGTCCCGCCCGCGCTATCCGCACTTTAGTGCGGATAAGTCGAATTTCATTCGACGTAGGCGGTTTTAAAACCGCCTGCGCGGGCGCTGGCAGAAAGCAGAAGAGATAAAATAAAAAAAAGAAAGCAGAAAATAAAGTAAAAGATAAAAAAACAAGGGTGCTAAAGCACCCTTGTTTTTACTTAAACCAACTTAAAAGGCCGTGTTTTTGTCCCTTTAAAAAATCCTCTCGCTGTTTTTCAAAATACTCAAAGAAGTGGAGCTGGCTGTTTAGAGGGAAATGTTCGTTTTCAAAATACCTATAAATTCCATCTGGACCAAGAACTCTGCTCTTGACGTTATCGTTATCCATAAGGTCGAGCATCTCGCTTAAAATTTTCTTAATCTTTCTATCATAGACGGGGACACCAAGCTCAACTCGTCTCTCGGTATTTCTCGTCATTATATCGGCAGAGCTTAAGAAAATTTTAGTCTCATCGCCTCTTCCAAAACGATAGATACGAGAATGCTCCAAAAACTGCCCGACTATGCTCTTGACCTTAATGTTATGAGAAATACCATCAAGACCCGGAACAAGACAGCAGATACCTCGAATAAGAAGCTTTACAGTAACACCAGCTTTTGAAGCTTCAAATAGCGCATCTATAACATCTTTATCGGTGGCACTGTTGCATTTTATCTCGATATAACCGAGTTCGCCTTTTTTTGTCTCATTTTCGATATGGCGGATAAGACTTGGTTTAAATCCAAGCGGCGCCGCCCATATATGCGATAGCGGAGGAGAAGGCTCTCCTTTTAGAAGATGATCATAGACGATACAAGCCTCTTTACCGATTTCTTCATTTGAGGTTATTATCGAGAGATCGGTATATAATTTGCTTGTCTTTTCATTGTAGTTACCGGTACCAAACTGAGTTATATATTCGGTTTTTCTTCCAAAGAGCTTTCTGCGCTCAATTATTAGAAGTTTACAGTGAACTTTATAGTTATTAAGCCCATAGATAACAGTACAACCAGCATCTTCAAGCTGTTGCGCCCAGTTAATATTGTTTTCCTCATCAAATCTTGCGCGAAGCTCAAACATAGCGGTAACTTTTATCCCATTCTCACGTGCGCGAAGAAGAGAGGAGATTATCTTGCTGTTTGAAGCTATCCTGTAAAGAGTTATCTTGATTGAAACGGTATTGCTATCTCTACTTGCCTCGTCGAGAAGAGATAGGAAAGGAGTTATAGTATTGTATGGGTAGGCAAGCATGATATCGCGTTTGCGAACCTGCGGTATGATTTTTTTATTTTCAAGAAGATTAAATGGGAGCGACGGCTCATTGTTTGGGAAAAAGAACTGAGAATGCCTGTCCTCAACGTGGTTTAAAAGTGGGAAGATAAATGATAAATCAAGAGGTGAGCTCTCAATATAAAAAGCTGACGGATGCGCCTCTATCTGCTTGCTCAAAACGTTTTTCAGATGTCCTTTGAGTGGATGTCTGCTCTGAAGCCTTACAGGGCGCAATTTTTTCCGCTTTTGCATGAGCGCAGACATAACTTTTATCCAATCAATATCGTGGTCAAAATAAGCCTCGTCGAGTGAAATATCGGCATTTCTCGTAACTCTTATGATGTTTTTATTGCGAACCTCGTGGTTTTTAAATATCTCGCTTGCAAACTCACAGATAACATCTTCAATAAGTGTTACGCGAATTCCTTTGTCAGTGCTTATTAAAATAATTCTATTATGCTTTGCAGGCATTGGACAAAAGCCCATAAACCGCTCATCTTTATGCTCGAGATTTGCGATAAAATAAATCTCTTTTCCATCTAAAAATGGGAACGGCAGATGTTCATTTAATATCTGCGGCGAGAGAACAGGCAGAATAGAATGCTCAAATATCTTTCGAAGTCTCGAGATATCATTTTTCGTGTATTCTCCGCAATGGACAAGATGAATTCCCTTCTGGTTGAGCTCTGTCTTTAAGCTGTCATAAGCGTTATCTTTTTGACTGAGCATAGAGGGTAGTTTGCTATAAATCTTTAGCAGCTGATCTTCAGCAACAAGTCCGCTTTTATTATCCTTTGTTTTCGGGTCGAGGATCATCTGCTCTGAAAGACTCCCAACACGAACCATAAAAAACTCATCGAGATTCGAGCAGAAGATAGACAAAAATTTAAACCTCTCAAGAAGCGGATTTGATAGATCAAATGCCTCGTCGAGAACCCGCTCGTTAAAAGCAAGCCAGGAAAGCTCCCTGTTAATATATTTAAAGCTCAAAATATGCCCCCTTAAAGTATTCGGTTAAATTATCAGAAAAACCAAAGACGATTGTTATTTGGTTAGTAAATGGATTTATTGTTAAACGGATTTTTTAGTTATTATAATTCTACCACAAAAAAATAAAAAATAAATAGTTTAAGGTAAATTTTCATTGTAATTTATCTTGTTTTGCTATAAAATAATAGTATAAACCAATTTGATAAAGAGGTGAATAGTATGAAACGCATAGGTATTTTAACTGCAGGAGGCGACTGTCCAGGGCTTAACGCAACTATTAGGGGTGTTGCAAAAGGACTATATGAAATTTTTGATGATGTTGAAATTATCGGAATCGAGGGCGGATACCGCGGACTTATTAATGGCGAGTATCATAAGATGAAAAAGCATGAGTTTTCAGGTATTTTA
>CAYJGN010000002.1:40442-60981 GCA_964369635.1 uncultured Oscillospiraceae bacterium | reverse complement strand
TTCTCGGTACCGCGAGAACGCCTTATAGCAAGATGCAGGTTATTGAGAATGATATAGATAAAGTTGCGATGATGAAAAAGCACTATAAAGAGGCAAAGCTCGACTGCGTTTTAACTCTTGGTGGAAACGGGACCCATAAAACGGCAAATCTTCTCTCAAATGAGGGACTTAATGTTATAGGGCTTCCAAAAACCATAGATAATGATATCTACGGGACCGACGTTACATTTGGATTTCATACCGCTGTTGATATAGCGACTGACGTAATTGATAAAATCCATACAACAGCAAGCAGCCATGAGCGCGTTATGATAATTGAGATAATGGGAAATAAAGCAGGTTGGCTCACCCTTTATAGCGGTGTTGCTGGTGGTGCTGATATTATTTTGCTTCCTGAAATTCCATTCACTTACGATAAGGTAGTTAAAGCGATAAAAGAGAGAGCAAAAGATGGACATAGGTTCTCAATAGTCGCGATTGCTGAGGGAGCTATGACCAAAGATGAGTCAAAGCTTAAAAAGAAAGAGAGAGCGGCTCTTCGCGCAACAAACGGACAGGTTACCCTCTCATCAACCCTCACGAAGTATATAGCTGAAAACACAGGGTTTGACACGAGGATGGTTCTACCAGGCCATATAGTGCGCGGTGGTGGTCCATCAGCTTATGACAGAGCGCTCGCAACTCAATTTGGAGTTGAGGCGGCAAGGCTTGTCAAAGAGGGAATATTTGGGGTTACAGTTGCTCTTCGCAAAAATAATATAACCTATAATAAGCTCTCAGATATAGCAGGAATAACGAAGTTTGTCCCAGTTGACCATAATATGGTCGAAACAGCAAAAAATATAGGAGTATCGTTCGGAGATTAATTCATTTTAAAGCCCTCGGTATAAACCGAGGGCTTTATTGCGGTTAGGAGATGTTTTAAATAGATATTTTAATTAGTATTGGAAGTGTGTTGTTAGTTGTTGTAGTAGCTGTTGTAGCTGGAAAACTAATAACAAAGATAAATCTGCCGGCAATTTTAGGTTGGCTTTTGGCAGGTATGGTTATGGGGCCTTATGCTCTTAATATTTTAAGTTTTGAAACCCTTAATAATGAAGCTTATCATAATGTTTCGAGATTTTTAGAATCAGCGATAGGGGTTATGTTTGCAAAAGACTTGATTATACGCAATTTAAAAAAATACGGCAAGCAGATTTTCACGATAACTCTATTTCAGTCGCTCGGAACATTTTTGTTTGTGACTCTTTGCTTTGGAAGTATATTCTTTTTTATAGATGTTCCGCTGTATGTAGCTCCGCTTTTTGGAGGGATAGCAATGGCAACAGCCCCTGCTCCCGCCCTCTCGATAGTTACTCAGTTTAATACCGAGGGACCGGTTACAAGTACCCTTATCCCAATGGCTATGCTCGATGATATTATAGCTATTGCGGTGTTTTTTGCGATAAATTCAGCAGTCGGTTCAATGGGTTCTGCTGTTTCAAGCTCGGTTGTGGTAACGCTGCTCATATCAATAGCGCTACCGATAGTTTTTGGAATAATACTCGGGTTTATAACAACACCACTCATAAAAATGGCGAAGGACAGAAAAGGGTATCTGCTATTTGGTATGGTCGTTGTTGTGATAGTTTATTTTGCAACCTATGCAGTTGATAACTTTATACTACCGGCACCGGCACTCAACTATATGCTCGTTTCAATGGCAACATTCTCAACTATTGCAAACAGGGTGGAAGAAGAGGTAATACATGAGCTTTCAGGCTCCCTCTCTCCAATACTCGGTATTGGCCTGATGGTTATGATAATAAATCTTGGAGCGCCGCTTGATTACAGACTAATTCTCGGAGCTGGCCTCTTTACTGCAATCTATATATTATCACGAGGGATAGGAAAATATTTCTTTTGCTTTATTGGTGGAAAAGTTTCAAAAGCAGAGCCAACTGTTCGAAAATTTCTCGGATTTACCCTGCTCCCGCACTCAGGTGTTTCGCTTGTCTTCACAGGACTTGCAACAACGAGCCTGTCGGGATTTGATAGCGAATCAGCAACCCTCATAAAGGGAACGATAGCGGCGGCAGCGGTTATAAATGAGCTTATTGCGGTAGTACTTGCAAAGAAAGCGTTTGAATGGGCGGGCGAGGTACCGAAGGCAAAAGAGAGTGAAGGTATATTGGATTCTAACGAAAGCGCAAGTGAAGAATAAATTTTCGAATATACTTAATCGAAATCAAAAAGCATAAGAAAAAACCTTGTGGTTACCACAAGGTTTTTTTAGTTAAAACTAATTTTAAAATACTAACTTTAAAATCCGATTGCCGTTGCAACAGCTATTAGGATAAACTGGAGTGCTAACATCATAACAAACAGAGGAGCTATGAATTTATACCATTTTTGGATAGGTAGTCCCATAATTCCGCACTCGGTTGCGACAACTGTTGGCCAGAACATATTTGAGAATCCATCGCCAAATTGGAATGCTAAAACTGCTACCTGACGGCTTATTCCAAGATTATCTGCAAGAGGTACCATAAGTGGCATTGAAACGGCAGCCTGTCCGCTACCTGATGGGATAAAGAAGTTTATAAAGTTTTGAACTATAACCATTCCTATTGAAGCAAGACTCTGTGGAACTTGTGATAGAGCAGATGATGCATAGAAGACTATTGTGTCGATTATGTTACCGTCAGTCATAACAAGGGTGAGCGCCCTTGCAACACCGACAACAAGAGCTCCAAATACTATCTCTTTTGTAGCTTCTATAAAATGTGAGCATATTTCACTCATAGAAAATCCGCCAACAAGACCGACTATAACCATAGTTATGAGGAATAGCGCTGTAAGCTCTGATAGATACCAGCCATATTGGGTGGTACAGAAAACGAGCACACCGATTGCCGCAAAGAAGATAAGCATGATTAGCATATGTTTCTTTGTGAATGGAAGTTTTTCCATCTCCGAGCGCGAAACGCCACCGCCGGTATTGAAATCAACATCTTGAACTATTGATAGTTTTGGGTCGCGACGAACTTTGTTTGCATATCGCATAACATAAATTATTGCAAGGGCTTGGAATAGGATAAAGCAGAGGACACGGAACCACATGCCACTGCCGATAGGAAGCTCTGCTATCTGCATAGCTATTCCTATTGTGAATGGGTTTAGAGTTGCAGCGGCAAAACCTGTTACGATACCAATAACAACGGTTGAACCACCAACAAGACCATCATATCCCATTGCAACCGCAATTCCGATAAATGCAGGTATAAGACCATATGCCTCTTCATACATTCCAAATGTTGAGCCGAATATTCCAAATAAAATCATAAATATCGGTATTATAAGGCTCTGCTTGCCTTTGAGTATACGAACAAGTGCCGCGAGACCGCCAAAAAACGTTCCTGTTTTTATAAGCATATAAACGGCGCCGTATGCAAAGAAGATGAAGAAGATTATCTGAGCTGAATCGACCATACCATCGCCAATAGCCATAAACATACCAAATGGTGAGACAGGTGTTTGCTCAATGAACTCAAAGCTCTCACTGTCGATAACCATATAGCCGGTAACCGGATCTTCATATCTCTCATAACTTCCAGCAGGCACTATGTAGGTGAGCGCTGTGACAAACACCAAAATGATACCGATAATAATGAAGGTATGAGGCATACTAAATTTTTTCTTCTGTTTTGTTTCCATTATAAACCCCCTAAATATATATTAAGATGAAACCATCTTAAAAGCTAACCATGAATATCAGAAAGCATCGAAGCGAGCAAATCAACCGTTGCAGGCAGGCAGTCCTCATCAAAATCAAAAGACTCTCCATGCAAAACATCGCTTGAGTCAGCTCCTATCCCTATAAAGGTTGCAATGCCACCGTTTTGCTGAACTCTGCTCATCATAACTGTTGCATCATCAGTTCCCCCAACATGACCTTCAAAAAGGATATCCTTAAAATATGGAACTCCTTTTGCCGCAACAGAAATTTTATCCATCATCGCATCATCGCTCTTACCAGCTGGAACTTCGCCGTAATCTAATAGCTTATAGCTCATCTCGTACATCAGGGCAGCAGAGCGGATAATAGCTTCAACACGCTGTTTTCCATATGCCGATATCTCAGCTGTCTCGCCGCGATATTCAACCCGAAGAAGAGCGTTTGGCGCTATGGTATTTGCGCAAACCCCTGCATGTATTTCACCAACATTAACACGAAACAACCCCGACTCGTGCGGTGCGATACTATGCAGATTAAGTGCGGCGGTGCAGGCTGCAAGCAGTGCGTTTTTTCCTTCTTGAGAAGCGCCACAAGGGTGGGCCGCTTTTCCTTCAAAATGAACATCTATCTGCCTGTCCGAGAGAAAATCTTTGCAACCACAGCAGATTTCGCCCGATTTTAGCGGTCTTCCATATCCTGAAAGGGCTAAATGGACACCGACGAAATAATCAACATCATCAAGATGACCCTTTGAAACGATAGACTCAGCACCTGAAAAGGTCTCCTCGGCAGGCTCGAAAATAATCTTTACCCGTCCTTTTTTAATTATGCCGCTCTCGATTAATCTTTCTGCAAGTCCTATCCCGATAGCGGTATGACCATCATGACCACAAGCATGGTTTGCATCGCGCACAACCGAGCAAAAACCCTCTTTTGTCGGACGATACCAGCTGTTTCCTACCTCGCTATATGGAAGAGCGTCTATATCAAACCGAAATGCGGTGGTAGGGCCTTTCTTTCCAGAGTCTATTATAGCGATAACACCGGGATATCCATCTGCCTTAGCTAATATTTCAGGATTTGCCCCATCTTTAATTGCACGTGCGATTTCTGCTTCGCGCTCACTCTCACTTAAATGAACAGGATCTATTATCGCATTAACATCAACGACATCTCTACCTTGCAAAATTTCAATATTGCCAATACCATATAGCATCTCTGCAATCCGCGCACTTGTTCGATATTCATGCCATCCGGTCTCTGGATATTTGTGGAACTCTCTTCTGATCTCTTTAATATTTAAAGCCATAATTCACCTATAAAACATTTTATTTAATGTAAATAATCTGCGTTTCGCTTTGATTATTTATAACTCATCTTAATGCCTTGCTCTCGCTATTTCGTGGCATGTGAGCATATGCCAAAAAAATGAGAAATAAAATTTGCAAGTGCAAGTGTCGCAACTTGCATTTTAATATTTAATATTGTACCACTTTACATGCCATATTTCAACAAAAAAAGCTATAATTTGGCAATAAATTACAGCTTTTTAAATTGAAAAAAGATAATATTAAAGTCCGAGCTCTTCTTTCGTTGGAATTTCAACAAGATATGCTATCTGCTTATAAGCGTCGCTGTTTTTTATTTCAACAGCAAAAGGATCATCGTTTTTATAAATTGCAAGCATAGTTTTTAGCTTATCGGCGAGTCCCATAAGCTCAAGTGGAGGCTTTGCGAAGAGGCGGGTGGCATTATCTATTAAGTAGCTTGCGATATGCTTTGCAGTAGGGGTAACATCAAGCGCTGTCTTTAAAGTGGTGATAATGCCTATCTCATCGCCCTCTAAAACAAGGTCACGAACCTTCATGATAATAAGCGAGAGGTGATGGTTTGTTATGCAAAAATTCCAAAGATCACTGTTATTTAAAAGCTCTTCGCTATATATGTTATTCATAATGTGGTCGCTAAACATCAAAAACATTCTGCAAATAATATCGTAATCTGTCTTATCAATGTCACCTCTTTGGACGAGCGTCGATGCGCAGTGGTAGACGAAGTTTGTTTTTTCGATATCGTTATGAAAATTGTTTTTGCAAACAAATCGGATAAGAGTCTGTGCGAAATTTGGAATACTCGATAGACTACTTGCAGCGGAAAGATGCCACATTGCAGGTGATTTATAAAAGTTTTGCGGGAGATTTTGGGTTATATTGATTATTTTATAGAGAATTTCAGATGGAAGGGTGGCAATCTCATTATAACCACTACAAATCGACTCAATAGCATCAGGGCTGTTTGTCGATAAAATCTTTGCGCAAAATCCAAACAAACCATCGCATTCACCCATCAAACGATAGTTATCTTTTTCCTCGGAGTTTTTGATAGCATTTATAAAGAAACCGTTTATAATCTTCTTTGCAATCTCGGCGTTGTTTTCTAAACTATTAACAGTTTCATAGAGAGTTTTGAAAATCGTGCATGCTCTTTGGTGGCTTCGCAGCTCAATTAAGAGCCTTAATGCCATGCCAATGTCATTGCTTGCATAACAAAGAGGAATAAAGTCGGTAGTTTCAAGTAAATCTAAGGCATTATCCTCTTTGCCAAGATTTATCAGAGCATCAGCTTTTAGAAGCTTGCCCTGTTGCTTATTTTTATTGTATCCGTAAAAGGCGGGAGAGATTATAAACTCATGGGAGGTTTTAACCTCTGTTTGATATCGCTCATAAGCTACCTCGAATTTCTCTGCATAAGAGATAACACTCTCCCAGTTTTTTTTCTTGATAAAGTAGCTTATTGCAGCAAATGAAACATCTAAATCAAACATTAAAAAGTTTGTTAATCGATTGCTAAGCATTAATAGCTCATCTTCAGCGGTATCATCTTGCTGTAAAAGCAGGACAGAGACGGCTCTGCAAAGCAAAACGTTCAATATGCTCTCACCGTTAGCAACTGCAGGAGCAAAATCTCTCTCTCTTGCCGCATTTAATGCTTTCTTTGCAAATTCGAGTTGATCTTTTGAAACACTGCTCGACTCAATGCATTGAAGATAGGTCATATCATCGGTAGACTCTTCTAATTTTTTGCGCAACAATACCATATTGCGTGCCGACTTTGCTTTCATAGTTGTTATTTCTTCTTCTGTTGTCCTAACATAACCATCGTGATGAAAGGTGGTATTGAGCAGGAAAAAAGGCTTTGCATTAATGTTTGCAAACGAAAATCGCTCATGAATAATACCGTCATAGCGAACGCCAGTACTCATTTTAATTAGCCTGTGCGCATTAAAATCGGTATAGTCGCTATTTTGGGTATCATGTGAGGTATAATTTCGGATATTATAAAATCCGGTGTTTTTCAGAGCTATCTCTTTGCCCTTAAAATAGGCGACAATCTCTTTTATATCGGGGTCTAAATACTCATCCGCATCAACCGACATATACCATTTTCCACTGCATTTTTCCATAACGGCATTTCGCGCTGCGGCAAAATCATCAACCCATGGAAAATCAAATAGAATATCAGCATACTCAGCCGCAACTTCACGACTGCCGTCAGTTGAGCCTGTATCAGCAATAACAAGTTCACAGGGAAGTGCATCTCGAAGTGGCATTAAAGATTTCATACATCTCTCAATACACCTGATTTCATCTTTCATTATAATTCCGATTGATAAAATCGGTTTTTTATTCGCGGCCATAAGCATTTTCCTCCTAAGCTAATATAAAAATTTTATCACCTTAGCTAACTTATGTCAACGAAAGGTGGAGAATTTGCTGTAAATAGTCAAAAAATGTTGTAGTTTGAAACAATATGATGTATCATAAATCTATACTACTGATAGGGGTTTTTGTATGAATGGTAAAATAAATATAAGTAGCGAGAGTTTGCAAGAAATAAAAGAATATAATTGGCAAGATAAAGATAACAAAACTCATAAATTTACAAGCATTATAATTCTTACCTACAATAAACTTGAATACACAAAACTCTGCATCGAGTCAATTCGTAAATTCACGAAAAAAGGATGCTTTGAGATTATAGTTGTCGATAATGCCTCAAGCGATGAGACGGTAAAATGGCTAACCGAGCAAGAGGATATAATCGCTATTTTAAATGATGAGAACAAAGGTTTTCCAGCGGGGTGCAATCAAGGGATAGAGATAGCGAGAGGGGAGAGTGTTCTCCTTTTAAACAACGATGTTATAGTTTCGCCATACTGGCTATCAAACCTAAACGATGCCCTTTGGAGCAGTGAGGAGATAGGGGCTGTTGGCAGTAGCACAAACAGCATTTCATACCACCAGGCGATAAGGGTTAATTATGATACAATAACTAATATGCTAAACTTTGCAAAAATCCAGAACAACCAAGATAAGCAAAGCATGGAAGAGAGGATTAAGCTTGTTGGGTTTAGTATGCTTATGAAGAAGAGCGTTTTAGACGAAGTAGGTATGCTTGATGAGCGGTTTTCTCCAGGTAACTATGAAGATGACGATTTGAGCTATCGAATAGTTTTGGCGGGTAAAAGAAATATTTTTTGTAAAAATGCATTTATCCATCATTTTGGGAGCGTTTCATTTGATGATCAAAGCCCTGAATACACCGCCCTTTTAGCAACTAATAGGCAAAAATTTAAAGAGAAATGGCAGTTTGACCCGAATTATAGCTCTAATATAAGAGCTGAAATTATAGGAATGATTGAAGAGAAGAGTTATAGTAAAGCTATAAATGTTTTAGCGATTGGTTGTGGCTGCGGTGCAACGCTGCTTCGAGTAAAGTCTATCTATAAAGACGCAAACCTTTTCGGAATTGAAATAGATAAAGCGAGCGGTGAGGTAGCAAATATGCTGCTTCCAACTTTAATCGGTAATATAGAGGATATTGATCTTCCATTTGATGAAAAATTCTTTGATTTTATCATTTTGGGTGATGTTATCGAGCATCTTTTAGAGCCGGAAGAGGTTTTGAAAAAGCTGCAACTATATTTAAAAGAAGATGGCGAAATCATAACAAGCATACCGAATATTATGCATATTTCGGTAATAGAAGAGTTGCTTCAAGGAAACTTCACCTATGCCGATGCAGGTATTCTTGATAAAACTCATCTTAGATTTTTTACCCATTATGAAATAGTGAAGATGTTTATCCGTTGCAACTATAAGATTACCAAAACACTATCGACTTTTGTTGGAACAACCGATAGCCAGAAAGAGCTCATTGAAATGATAACCGGCAGATATGGCGAGAATTTGAAATATCAATATAATGCATATCAATATTTAATGAGGGCTCGAATAGCTGATTTCCCGATAGATACCGAGCTTAAATATCTGATAATGCGCATTGATAACGATATAGAACGAGAGGAGAGCATTGACGCTACTGTTGAATACTATAAAAAAGACGCTACATTGTTTGAAGAGCAGTTGCGGGAAATTATCAAAAGATGCGTTGTAAATCGCGCTGAAGTATATAATAAAATAGCTGTTGGCTTATTTTCACAAAACTGTTTAGATATAGCAAAGGAATGCTTTTTAAAATCATACGAGATTAATCCGGATGACGCAGATACCGTTTTCAACCTATGCTATCTAAAGGCGCAAATTGGCGATTTCAAAGAAGCTTTTAGAATAATAAGCGATTATAGCAAAAAAAATGAGCTTACTTCCGAGTTTTATGAGCTAAAAGAAGCGATAGAGCAGAATATGGAGGTGGTGGGCGATGAATAAAAATAAGATATGTTTTGTGAGCGTTGTGAAGGATGAGCGAAGTTATACCGAGTGTTTGAAATATATTGAGCATTTAAACTGCCCAAAAGGATATAGCCTTGAAGCTATGGATGTTCGCGATAGCAACTCGATGACCGCAGCATACAATGAGGCAATAAAGCGCAGTGATGCGAAATATAAGATTTATCTCAACCAAAACACGTTGATACTAAACCGCAATTTTATTGTTGATATGCTTAAAATCTTTGAGAATAAAAAAGTAGGACTTATCGGAATGGTTGGAGCTACTAATATCCCAAAAAGCGGAGTATGGCGGGAGGGAGAGCCGCTTGCCGGTGCTGTTTATGATAATCATACCGGCGAGATGGGAATTGTGAGTTATTCAAAATCAAATGATAAAGCCTATACGAAAGTTATGTCGGTAGATGGGCTTTGCATCTGTACCCAGTATGATGTAAGCTGGCGCGAAGATTTGTTTGACGGCTGGCATTTCTATGATTCGTCCCAGTGTTTAGAGTTTGTCCGCGCAGGGTATGACTGTGTTGTCCCAAATCAAGATAAGCCATGGTGCCTGCATGATTGCGGTATAAAAAGCCTCTCGGGATATGAAAAATATAAAGAGATATTCGCAAAGGAATATTTAAGCGAATATTTAGATGGGTGAAAATAATAGCGATAAATGCAAATTAAAAGAGATGTGGTGCCACATCTCTTTTTTGCGATACAATATTTGAATGAAACTAAATATCAGTTTTAAGATTAGTATTAGAAACTGAAAATAATGCAATATATTAATGAAATAATTGTTAAGACCTCAGTTTTTATTTATGGTAGCGAAGAGAGAGCGGTTAAAGCTCGGTATCGCATTCTATATACTTTATATTGGATTCCCGAAAGAAGCTTCTCCATTCTTGAGGGAGTGATAAATTGGTAATAAAGCAATCGAAATCGGTTAAATGAGCGGAGGTAACAAATGCTGACCTATCAAGTTTTGTATTATCAGCTAAAAGGTAGTTTGTAGTTGAATTTAAGATAACTTGACGCCGAAGTTCTGCTATCATTTCGTTTGAGTCGCCAATTCCTTTTTTCAAATCGACTGTTTGCGAGGAGATAAAGGCTCTATCGAGATTATGGCTTTGCAAAAATTTTATCGAGTCAAGCCCGAAGAAGCTGTATGTATTGTTATTGAATGTCCCACCTGGTGTTACGAGGGTTATATTGCCGTTATCTGCAAAATGATTTATAACACTTAGAGAATTCGTCATGACTGTGAGTGGTATATCTTCGATGAATTGGCACATTTCAAAAACAGTTGTTGAATGGTCGAGGAATATGCATTCGTTCGGTCGTATAAAATTTGCAGCAGCTTTTGAAAGACGTCTTTTGCAATCAACCATAATCGAGCGGAGCGCTTTTTTTGAGCTTGTTGTTGAAACATTTGCTTTAAGCGAAGCACCGCCATATGATTTTATAAGGAATCCCGCTTTTTCCATTGAATCGAAGTCGCGACGAATGGTCTCGGTGCTAACATTAAAGCGTGCCGCCATATCTGAAACGGTAATATTCTTTTTTTCCATCAGAATACTTAAAATAATATCTTTTCGCTCACTTGATAACATTCTATCACCTGCCTATATTAATTTCTGTTTATGCAAATAACAAAAATAATCTTCTATATTTTTATTCCAAACATCCCAAAAATGGCCGCCTGGCATCGTTTCATATTTATATTTATCTGTTTTGTCTTTGATGAAATTATTAAACTTTTCATTTGACTCAATTAAGCTATCCTGTAAACCACAAGCCATATAGATATATGGAATATTGTTTTTTGCGATAGTTTTATCAAATATAGCGAAAAGATCATCATCACTGCCAGCAAGGTTTTTGCATCTATCGCCCCAAATTGATAAAAACATCTTTTTTCTAAGTTCTTGCGCATATATTACTTCAAGAGGGTCCAGTTTCTTTTCGGTGCAGCTTTGAAGGAAATCGGCATCATCAATATTTTTATTTGCGGATAACGCCGCAGTGACCAACTGTGCGATATCGGCAACAGGTGAAAAGGCGCCGATTGCTGAAAACCGCTGGCTATTTAAAAGACCTATTTTTAAAGCGCCATAGCCTCCCATTGAGAAACCTGCTATGAAATTATCCTCTCTCTTATTACTGAAGTTAAATATACCGGATAAAACTTCTGGGAGCTCTTCTGTTATATAGCTATAATAATCAGGCCCATTGAGCATATTGGTATAAAAGCTATTAGCGGCATCTGGCATAACAACAGCGACGCCAAAATCACGCGCTAAATTTTCAATAATGCCGCAACGCATCCAGGTATTATAATCATCGCTCATCCCGTGCAATAACCAGATAACTTTATATGGTGGAGCGGTTTTTTTGCCATCGAGGGTATAGCAACCAAAGGGTAGTAAAACATTTACTGAGGTTTGACGATTTAAATATTTCGACAAAAAGGTGAAATTGCAATGGGAAAGCTTTTGCATTTTTACAAAAGTAGGTGACTTATTCATTAGAAAACCCCTTATAATGTGAATTTTAAAGTAGTAAAATAATATTTCCATTATACTACCGAGCGTTTTAAAAATAAAGAGGACTTTTATCTATGATACAACAAAACCACGGAAAAAAAGTGGTTTTGGAGTATAACCACAATAGATTTGGCATTAAATTCAACAAAAATTTGCATGATCAATTGGTAAAAACGATTGAACAGTAGTTAAAAATGTACATTTTGATAGTTAAAATTTGAAAATTGGTTAAATTAATCATCATAGCTAAGTTGTCATTACCGCAAATGCCACAAAAAACCACAGAATATCACGAATTTTATGTTTGATTGTGCAAATTTTATGTGATACAATTTTGACAAACCCAATAAAATAATTTGGAGGTAAAAGGTTATGAAAAGAGTTTTAGCATTAATCCTTATGCTGACACTTGCTCTATCGCTTGTAGCGTGTGGCGGTGGCGGCGGTTCAAGTGAATCGGAATCAGGTTCACCGTCAAGTAGCAGTGAAGCAGGTGGAGATACAGAGGCTTTGCCGCTCGAAGGTAAGAAGATAGCTTATATCCTAAACGTATCTTCATCGGATATCTTCCAGATGGCTATTGCAGGTGCCGAGGCAACAGCGGAAGCGCTTGGTATGACAGTTGACACTTATATAACAGATGTTGACAATGTTAAATTCCAGGACTTCGTAAATACAGCTGCAAACCAAGGTTACGATGCGATGTTTTTATCACACGGTAACCAAGAAACGGCTTATGACCTTGTAACAATGCTTGTTGATAAAGGTATAGAGGTTGTTCTATTTGACACACAGCTAATTGATGAGAACGGCGAGAGCACATCAATCCCAGGCGTTACTCAGATGTTCCAGGATGATCAGATGATGGCGGACTTGCTCCTTGACTATATCTGTACAGACCTATACCCTGAGAAAGTTGAAGCTGGCGAACCTATCCAAGTTCTTAAAATCTGGAGAGGACCTGGTATATCACCATTTGACAGACGTCAAGAAACATACCTTGAGTATGAAGAAGCAGGACTTATCGAAACAGTTGGCGGCGAGGCAGTAGGTCCTCCGGATCCTGCAAATGCAGAGTCTTCAATGGCAACAGCGATAGCAGCTCTTCTACCAAAATATCCAGAAGGTACTATTGATGTTATCTGGGGAGTTTACGACGCTTACACAAGAGGCGCATATGTTGCTCTATCGGAAGCGGGCAGAACAGATATCCCTGTTGTATCGGTTGATATTTCAAACCAAGATATAAACTATATGCTCGATGGAACAGATGTTTGGAAAGCATGTTCAACAGTTGACTTCACAACAGTTGGTGAGCAGGGAATTCGTATCCTTGCAATGAACCTAATGGGCGAAGAGACAGAGGAAGTTTACAACCTAACTCCTTCACTCGTTTTAGCAGATGACCTAAGCCCTGACTCAAACGTTATCAATCTTAAAGATACAATAGAAGGTTACGGCGTTAATGATGACCATATCTCAGATTGGATGGAGCCTTATCTAAAATAATTAATTATACGGTGTAGGGGAGTTTATCTCTCCTACACCTACTATTATAACTTTATGGAGTTTTAGTATGCAAAACGAAAAAATTAAAATAGAGACAAAAGATATTTCTATGGTTTTTCCGGGGGTAAAAGCTCTTGACAATGTTAATTTCACGGTAGAGACAGGTGAAGTTCGTGCGGTTGTTGGGGCGAATGGTGCAGGTAAAAGCACACTCATGAAGGTTATTGCCGGTGCAAACTACGGATATACCGGTGATGTTCTTTATAACGGGGAGAAAATAGAGCTTAAAAACCCGAGAATATCAAAAGATTTAGGGATAGAGATAGTTTATCAAGAGGTTGATATGGCGCTATTCCCGGCGCAGACTGTTGCCGAGAATATCATGCTTAATCGAATGATAACCAAGATGAAAGGCAAATTTGCGATAAACTGGAAAAATATTAATGAGCAGGCAAAAGAAGTTCTTGATAGGCTGCATATAGATGTTTCGCCAACAGAGCTTGTTGGAAATTTATCGCTTGCAAAAAAACAGATGGTGCTTATTGCTCGTGCGGTCCGCGAAAAATGCAACTTTTTAATACTCGATGAGCCGACAGCGCCTCTATCAAAAACAGAAACAGAAGAGCTATTTTCGCTTGTTCGATCATTGATGGAAAGTGAAAATATAGCTGTTATTTTTATAACCCACAGGCTTCAAGAGGTTCTCGAAATTTGCGACAATATAACCGTTATGCGTAATGGCGAGATAGTTGATGAGATGGAAGTTACGCAGGAGCTGACTATCAAAGAGATAGTAGAGCAGATGCTTGGTAGAAGCTTTGAAGAGAATTTCCCAAAAGTTGATATACCTAAAGGGGAAATTTCACTTGAGGTTAATAATGTATCAGATATCGAAGGAACGGTAAACGATGTCTCGCTAAAGGTGCACAAGGGTGAGATAGTTGGTATATCGGGACTTGTTGGTGCCGGTAAAACAGAGCTTTGTAAACTGCTTTTTGGTGCATCTAAATGCGTTTCGGGCGAGATTAAACTTAGCGGCAAAGTGGTTAAAAATAAAACTCCAACAGCGGCTGTTCGAAACGGATTTGGTTTAGTTCCTGAGGAGCGTCGAAAAGAAGGAATATTAATATCAGAGCCAGTTTCCTTTAACTTAGCGGCTGCTTGCCTTGATAAATTCACAAATAAGTTTAAGTTTGTAAACAACAAAAAAGTAGATGAAAACGCAAATAAATATATCGAGAGTCTTGGAATAAAAACCCCATCTGAGCATCAGATAGTAGGTTATCTATCGGGTGGTAATCAGCAGAAGGTTGCCGTTGGTAAATGGCTTGCGGCAGACGGTGAGGTTTATATCTTCGATGAACCAACAAAAGGCGTTGACGTCGGAGCGAAACAGGATATATTTGAGCTTATTCAGGATATAGCAAAAGAGGGCAAATGCGTCCTATATGTTACAAGTGAGCTCAGTGAAATTTTGGCGATAACAAGCAGAACATATGTTATGTATGGTGGCAAGATTGTTGCTGATCTTGTAACTGATAAGACAACTGAAGATGAAATAATGTATTATTCAACTGGAGGCAAATAAAGTGTTAGAATTTAAAGGAAAATTTAATCTTACAAAATTTATTGCAGATTGGGCGGCAGTTTTAGCTGTGGGAATACTATTGATATTCTTCAGTTTCTCGATGCCGACAACATTTGCAACTCTTGACAACGCAACAACCATCCTACGTTCAATTTCGGTTACAACCGTTTTGGCGATGGGTCTTACAATCACCTTTGCTGTCGGTGGATTTGACTTAGCATCAGGTCAGACAGCTACCATGTCGAGCTTTTTGGTTATGAGCTATATCATATGGTATGGCACAAATTTATGGGTATCGATTTTAATTGCAATTTTTGGAACACTTATAATATCAGCAATCTCGATGTTCCTGATTGTTAAATGTAAAATCCCGGATCTATTGGCAACACTTGCAATGATGTTCTTCCTTGAGGGACTATCGCTTACATATTCAGGCGGTGGTGCAATAAGTGCTGGTATGCCAGCTCCTTCAGGTGAGCCAAGCGTTGGAGTTGTTCCAGAGACTCTAAAAGTTATGGGTACATCACCGACGATTATTATAATAATGCTTGTATGCGTTTTATTCGTCCACGTATTCTTAAAATACACAAAATACGGAAGATTTATCTATGCTGTTGGCCAGAATAAAATTGCGGCAAAACTGTCTGGTATCCCTATTAAAAAGTACCGCGTTATTGCAGGATTTATAGCTGCTGTATTTATAGCGATTGCTGGTATTTTGGTAGCATCAAGAAATCAGTCAGCGCAAATTAACGGTGCTAATACCTATTCAATGCCAGCGCTATCAGCTGTTTTTATCGGTAGAAGCGTTGCAGGTCAAGGTAAACCGAATGCGATAGGTACCCTTATCGGTGCTACTCTTGTTGGTATTCTTGACAACGGCCTTATAATGATGGGTGTACCGTACTATTCACTAAGTGCTATAAAGGGTGCTGTTTTGGCGATAGCTCTTATGAGTGCTTACTATTCGACAAAAGAAGACTAAGAGGTGGGTTATGCAAAAATTTGATAAACACTTTAAGATGAGTGAAGAGGATGCAATTCTCTACACAAAAGAAAAACTCGATTTCTTTGATAAAGATGCAACCCTTAAATGCAAAGAGATTGGAGATGGCAATATAAACTATGTTTTCAGGGTGGAAGATGAGAAAAGCGGCAAGAGCATTATTATTAAGCATGCCGATACAACTATAAGATCCTCTGAGAATTATCTTGACCCCGACCACAACAGAATAGAAGCTGAGATTTTGCAAATAGAGGGCGACTTTGCACCAGGGCTTGTTCCGAAAGTTTATTCATATGACCCTGTTATGCTCTGCGTTGTTATGGAAGATCTTCGCGACTATGATAATATGAGATACGCTCTAATTGAGCATAAAATGTTTCCGACATTTGCAGATGATATCTCAACCTTCATGGCAAATACCCTAATTCGCACAAACGACTCGGTTATATCGCCGATCAAGAAAAAAGAGATGCAAAAAAGCTATATAAATCCATTCCTTTGTGAGATTTCTGAGCGGCTTGTTTATGCTGATCCATATACAGATTTTGGCGGCAGAAATACCCCGTACCCTGGGAATAAAGAGTTTTTAGAAAAAGAACTTTATGATGATTTAGCTCTTCGGCTTGAAGTTGCGAAGATGAATGAAATCTTCAAATCAAAAGCTCAAAGCTTAATCCATGGGGATTTGCATACCGGCTCGATTTTTGTAAAACCTGGAAAAACCATGGTTTTAGACCCTGAGTTTGCTTTCTATGGCCCTGCTGGATATGATGTTGGAAATGTTATAGCGAATTTGATTTTTGCATATGCAAACGGTGAGGCGACTATCGAGGATGCTGCAAAAAAAGAAGAGTTTTCAAATTATATATTAAATACCATTGGCGAGATTGTTGATATGTTCAAAGAGAAGAGCCTTAAAATTCTCGCAGAAGAAACAACCGATGTCCTTGCGAAAACCCCTGGATTTGCGCAGTTTTTAGTCGATGATATTTTGATAGATACCGCAGGTGTTGCCGGTCTTGAAATAAACAGAAGGGTTATAGGTATGGCGAAGGTTCGTGATATAACTATAATCGAAGAGCCAAGTAAGCGTATTTTAGCTGAAAAAATTTGTGTTCTTTGCGCTAAAGAGTTTATAATGAACAGAGTAGATAAATTCAAGTGCGGAGATGAATATAAAACGGCTATTAAGAAAATCAGAGATGACTTACTGCAATAAAGAAGTGGGGCTTAATTAATGAAATATTTAAAAATCAAACAGGATGTTCTCGACTATACTTTAATATCATACAATGAGAAGATGTTCGCTGGAACTTCTGGTAATTTAAGCATCTATGACAGGGAAAACGGTGTTATGGCTATAACACCAAGCTCTGTTTCATACAGTACTATGACGATTGACGATATTATGGTCACAGACCTTGATGGGAACATCTTAGAAGGTATTCATAAACCTTCAAGCGAGTGGAGACTGCATGCTATTATCTACAAGGAGATGCCGCAGATAAACTCAGTTGTCCATACACATTCTCCATATGCAACATCTTTTGCGGTTAGCCATGAGATTATACCGGTAATCCTTATAGAGATGGTGCCTTTCCTTGGAGGGGATGTGCCGCTTGCGAAGTTTGGTCTTCCAGGTACTGATGATGTTGGAACATTCGCAATAGAGGCGCTAAATGGTAGAAACTCATGCCTACTTGCAAATCATGGTGCTTTAGCGGTTGGTGAAACTATTGATAAGGCATATATCAGAAGTGTTTATGTTGAGGATGCGGCAAAGATTTACCACTATGCGAAACTTAACGGCGAAGTTCATGTTATGGAACAAAAGTATGTCGATGCTATGCTTGATAGAATGAAAGGATAGAATATGAGCGTTTATAAATATTATGCACCGAGAACAACTCTTTTTGGGTACGGCTGTATTGAAGAGGGACTTGCAAACGAGATTAAATCATATGATTTAAATTATGCGCTTATCGTTACCGATAAACCGCTAATCGAGCTTGGAATAGTTAAAATAGTTACCGATGCTCTTGATAAAGGCGACATCAAATATGATATATTCGATGGTGTTCAACCAAATCCTACCCTTAAAAATGTAAATGATGGGCTTTCGATGCTAAACGAAAAAGGCTGTGATTTTGTTTTGTCAATAGGCGGCGGGTCTGCGCACGACTGTGCAAAGGCTATTGCTCTGCTTAAAACAAACGATGGAAATATCGTTGATTTTGCAAAAGCAGCTCACAGCACAAAAAACTTAGCGATGCCACAGGTAGCAGTTAATACTACTGCGGGAACTGGCAGTGAGTGCACTCAAGCGTATGTAATTATAGATGAGAGCACAGGTATTAAATACGGAATTAAAGATAAAAACACTATCTGCACGATAGCAGTCGATGATCATAAGCTGATGATGGGTCTGCCAAAGGGCTTAACTGCAGGAACTGGAATGGACGCGCTAACTCACGCGATAGAGACCTATACCTCCAAAAACTCATTTAAGATGACAGCGGCACTTGCAGAGTCTGCAATTAAACTCTGCTTTGATGCGCTGCCTGATGCAACGCTTAAAAGTACCGAGCAATCAAGAGAAGATATGGCTGTTGCCCAGTATATCGCGGGTCTTGCTTTTGCAAACTCAGGTTGCGGACTTGTTCATTCGATGTCCCACCAGTTATCAGCTGTCTATGATCTGCCACACGGACTTTGCAACGCTATAATTTTGCCGGCTGTTATGAAGTTTAACTGTGCGGATAAAATGGCTGAGATGCGCTTTGCAAACCTTGGCAAAATAGTTTGCCCTATCGAAACTGCAAATCTTGATGATGCAGCAGCGGCAAAATATTTTATCAGCGAAGTAGAGAAACTTAGCGAAACAGTAGGCACTAAAGTCGCGCTAAAATCTATCGGAGTAAAAGAAGAAGATTTAAGTCTGCTTGCAGATAAAACTTTAGTTGATGGCAGTATCGGAAATAACCCTGTTATGCCAACAAAAGAAGAGATTATCGCGCTGTTTAAAGGCTTAATGTAAGAGAGGGGAAAATTATGTTTGATAATAGAGCGGATTATGATTTAGCCTTTATGCTAAAATATGAAAATGTTGCATGGTATGAAAATGGAACAGTTCGCATACTTGATCGCAGAATTTATCCAATTAGAACCGAGTATGTTGTGTGTGTGCGCCACGAAGAGGTAGCGCAGGCAATAGCTGATATGGTAACTCAGAGCGGCGGTCCATATACTGCGGCAGCTATGGGTATGGTACTTGCGGCCTATGAAGTTAAAACTAAAAATATCGCAAATGTTTTAGAATATATGGAAAAAGCAGCTTATACCTTATCCCACGCAAGACCAACAACTGTTGAGAAGATGAAGAGGATAGTTGAAGGGGCGCTTAAGGTTGTAAAAGAAGTAACAGAGGGCGGCGATGCAGGTCAAAAGCTTATTGATGAGCTTTTCCTCTATGCCTTCAATACCATAAACAACACCTACAAGACCTATATCGAAGTTGGTAAACATTTGGCTTCTAAAATTCCAAACAACGGAACATTCATGACAATGTGCTTTGCAGAAACAGTTATAGGAACAACCCTTCGCTACTGCAAAGAGAGCGGAAAAGAAGTTAAGATGATATGCCCTGAGACAAGACCATATTTCCAAGGGGCAAGGCTTACCGCTTCAGTTGGTTGCGATATGGGATTTGACGTAACAGTTATCACCGATAATATGCCGGGGTATGTTATGAAGAAGAAAAATGTCGATATCTTCACTTCAGCGGCAGACGTTATAACAATGGATGGTTATGTTGTTAATAAAGTTGGAACATTCCAAGTTGCGCTCGCAGCTTCGTATCACGGTATTCCATATTTTGTAACAGGTAGCCCGAATATTGCTCATCCAACAATAGATACCGTTGAAATAGAGCTTCGTGACCCAAATCTCGTGCTTGATGCAATGGGGACAAAGGTTACGATGGATGGAGTGAAAGGATACTACCCTGCATTTGATATAACTCCACCGAAACTCTGCGATGGTGTTGTAACTGCAAAGGGAATATACGCACCACTCAATCTTTGGGAGTTCTACAAATAATTTATCTGCCCGAGGTAAACACTCGGGCATTTTTTTGGTGATTTTATGAATATTAAGCGAAAAAGACTAATAATTTTATCGGCAAACGTTCTGCTTATCCTATTTAGCGGTCTCCTCTTTGCCTGGACTGTTTTTGTAACTCCTCTTGAGCAGGAATTTGGCTGGCAGAGGTCACAGACGAGCCTAACCTTCACCCTAAGTCTATCCCTTAGCACCTTAGCTGCAAGTGTTGCAAACTTTATAGCGCAGAGAATAAAACCGCAGATTATTGTATTTGTAAGCGGTATTATAGTTGGAGTTTCGCTCTTTTTAACATCATATATAACGCAGCTTTGGCAG
>CAYJGN010000002.1:0-40432 GCA_964369635.1 uncultured Oscillospiraceae bacterium | reverse complement strand
CTTTATTTCCTCTATGGATTTGTAGCTTCGGTGGCTATGGGTATGGTATATATCCTCTGTCTCTCGAAGGTTCTTCCATGGTTTCCCGATAAACCGAGCTTTATAACAGGGATCTTGCTTATGAGCTTTGGGCTTGGAGGAATGGTGCTTGGAAACCTTGCAAACCTTATAATGGAGCTTTTCCATTGGAGCATAGCATTTAAAATTTTAGGTGGAATAGGGTTTGCGGTACTCGCTATTCTATCCCCATTTAACCGAGTTCCAAATGAAGAGGAGACAAAGTACCTTCCGCCGGCAAAAGATAGCATTAAAACGGCAGATATAGCGCCGCGAGAGATGCTAAAAGGGGACTATTTTAAAAGACTTTTTATCTGGTATGTTCCTATCGCAGCGGTTGGGCTGTGCGTATCTTCTCATTCTTCACCGATGGCGCAGTCGCTTGGTGCCAGTGCAACTACCGCCGCTTTAGTAGCGGGGCTTGTATCGTTCTTCAATGGTTTTTCAAGGATATTCTATGGACTGTTCCTCGATAAATATGGCAATAAGTCTGTTGTGAGATTTGTGAGTATAATGTCTTTGTTATCGCCTCTAACGATTGCGTTGGCTATCTATTTAAGCAGTTTTGAGCTTATGGTTTTAGGATTTATCTTTTCAGGTATAACCTTTGGTGGCGGTCCTGTTTTGATAATGAATTTAGTCAAATCAAAGTACGGACAAAAATACTACGGGCAAAATATAGGACTTGCAAATAATGCTATAGTTGTTGGTGCTATAATTGGACCATATATTGGCGGTATTGTCTATGAGCAGTTTTCTTATATTGCGACGATGATTTTGATTTTTGGCTACTGCATCATAAGCTTCCTTTTATATAAAAAGATATAATAAAAAACCTCTGTATCTATAGATACAGAGGTTTTTTAATCAAATTATTTTATACTATTTTAATAGAAAGTATCGCTCGAGGAGAGGGTCAAAGGTTTATAAAGGATTAAGCTGCTAAATCGAGCCGAACCGCAGCTATAATTCGCATTATTTTATACCGATGACCTTTATTTAAACAGAAGAATATTAGAAGCAATCTAATTTTGTAAGCAACTGAAAATTTACAGCTCTTTATCGGGCGTTATTTATATGTTTACAACAATTTTCACCTAAAGCTTTGCAGATTTATATTATTATTTCACATTTTCCGCGCAGATAGGAAAACTATTATTTGATATAAATTAAACGTTTTGTTATCATTAATTTAAATACATTTTGTATTACAAATTATTTATTTAGGGGGAAAATTTATGACTCAAGCGGGTATGCCAAAGTTTATGAACAAGATTATGCCCATAGCAAACGCACTTGAAAAGCAAAAGCACCTACAGGCGATTAAAGAAGGTATGATTCAAACAGTACCTATCGTTATAATCGGCTCAATATTCCTAATTCCACTTGCAATAATGAACCTACTCGGAAGTGGCCCTATCCATGCATTTATCCTAAACAACCTATCAATTTTAACCTACGCGGCAGCGTTCACATCGGACCTTATTTCGGTCTTTGTCGTGCTATTTATAGCGCAGGCGCTTGCAAAACGATATGGCATCGAAGGAAATTCAGCGCCTATAAATGCGCTAATAGTTCACCTGATGCTCAGCACAACAATAGCTGATGGTGTTCTAAATGTTTCGTATCTTGGTGCAAGCGGTATCTTCACAGCTATCGTTTCAGCAATACTCACAGTTGAAATATATCACCTATGTTTTGCAAAGAAGATATATATCAAACTACCAAGCACCGTTCCTTCAATGGTTGGACAGAGCTTTGCAGCGCTAATACCGTTTATCATAAGCGTTATTGTGGCTGTTGCAATCGCAACTCTTTCAATGAACCTTACAGAAACAGTTTTCTCTGCAAGCGTTATGAACCTTTTAGCACCTGCTATAACAGGAATGGACTCACTACCAGCACTTCTAATAGTTATCTTCCTAACCCAGTTCCTATGGTTCTTTGGTCTACACGGCCCTTCAATAACTTCAGCAGTTTGGGCACCATTTGCTATTACTTATGGAGCTGAGAATATCGCAAACTATGCGGCAGGCGAGCCTGTAACTCATATCTTCACATTTGGCCTATACTACGCTATTCTTCAGGTATCAGGTTCAGGTATGACACTTGGACTAAACGCTATGATGATTCGCTCAAAAGCAAAATCACTAAGCGCTCTTGGTAAAGCTGGTATCGTTCCATCAATATTTGGAATTAACGAGCCTATCATATTCGGTGCTCCAATTATCCTAAATCCATTTATGTTTATACCTTTTGTATTTGGACCACTAATAATGACAACAATAACATACTTCAGTATGACATCAGGCCTTGTTGGAATGCCTATTGCAAATCCTCCAGGGTTCCTACCTCCCGGAGTTGGCGCATATCTTATGACATTTGACTGGAAATCAGTTGTGTTAGTTTTTGCACTACTCGCTCTTATGACTCTAATCTACTTCCCATTCTTTAAAGCGATGGAAGCGGATGAACTTAAAAAAGAAGCAGAGGCAGAGGCTGCTGCAGCAGAGAAATAAGAATTAGAAAGAGGAGTTTAAATGAACAGTAAAAAGTATTCAATAGTTATCGCGGGTGGAGGCAGTACCTACACCCCCGAAATAATTCTAATGTTACTTGACAATCTCGACAGATTACCGCTGCGAGCTATAAAGCTTTATGACAATGACGAAGAGAGACAGAATAAAGTAGCTAAAGCTTGCGAAATTCTAATAAAAGAAAAAGACCCAAGTATAGAATATCTTGCAACAACTGACCCGAAAGAAGCTTATACAGATGTTGATTTCTGCCTCGCTCACATAAGAGTTGGAAAGCTTCCAATGCGTGAGCAGGATGAGAAGATATCTATAAAACACGGATGTGTTGGTCAGGAGACCTGTGGGCCTGGTGGTATTGCTTACGGCATGCGTTCAATTGCCGGAGTACTTGAGAACATAGACTATATGGAGAAATATTCTCCTAACTGCTGGATGCTTAACTACTCAAACCCCGCTTCAATAGTTGCGGAAGCTTGCAGAAGATTGCGCCCCGATTCAAGGGTTATTAACATCTGCGATATGCCTATCGGCTGCGAGCATTCGTTTGCTAAAATTCTCGGCATAAAAAGCCGTAAAGACTTTGATATAAGATACTTTGGTCTCAACCACTTTGGCTGGTACACTTCAATTAAAGACAAAGATGGCAACGAGATGATAGATGGCCTTATTGAGCATCTAAAGATATATGGTAGCTGTATGAAAGAGGATAGCGAAAATAACCATACCGATGCAAGTTGGGGCGATACTGCAAGAAAGGTTCGTGACCTTGTTGCAATAGAGCCGACAACTGCACCAAACTCATATTTCCAGTATTATCTATACGGAGATGATATGATAGCTCATACAGACCCCGAATACACCCGTGCAAATCAGGTTATCGACGGTCGTGAGAAGAATGTATTTGGTGAGTGCAAGAGAATTGAAGAGGTTGGAAATTCAGAGAATACAACCCTTGAAATCGGTATCCATGCAGAGTTTATAGTTGACCTTGCAACAGCGCTTGCTTACAATACCCACGAGCGTATGCTCTTAATCGTTGAAAATCAGGGTGCTATTTCAAATATCGCGCACGACGCTATGGTTGAAATTCCTTGTATCGTTGGAAAAGATGGCTTCGAAAGACTTCATATCGGTGATGTTCCTACCTTCCACAAAGGTATGATTGAGCAGCAACTCGCAGTTGAGAAGCTTGTTGTTGATAGCTGGATTGAAGGAAGCTATCTAAAACTATGGCAGGCTCTAACGCTATCGAAAACTGTTCCGAGTGCAAACGTTGCAAAACGCCTACTCGACGACTTTATCATAGCAAATGAAGGCTATTGGCCAAAACTTAAATAATAAGGAGATATCATGAGAATACTACTTTGTTGTAATGCTGGAATGTCAAGCTCTATTCTTGTCGGTAAGATAAAAGATGCGGCAACAAAACTTGGCGAAGAGGTAGAGGTTAAAGCTGTACCATCAACATCGGTAAAAGAAGAGGCTAAAAACTTCGATGTTGTTTTAGTTGGCCCTCAGCTTATCTATGCAGTTGAAACGCTAAAAGCTGAATCTGGTCTACCGGTTGCCGGAATAGACCCGCGCTCTTATGCGATGGGTGATGGCGAAGCTGTTTTGAAACTAGCAAAAACACTTATCGGTTAAGGAGGATATAGGATGACTGTTGAACAGATAGGTGAAGTAGCACTTCAGGTAACGGCATTTGCAGGCGCTGCTAAATCAAGCTATATCGGTGCTCTTCAAGCGGCGAAAAAAGGCTATATGGATGAGTGTTTATCGCTTATTGAAGCTGGGGATGCAAGCTATACCGATGCTCACCACGCACACAACGAAGTGCTTACAAGCGAGATGGAGAGCGGTGTTGCTCAAATTACCCTCTTTATGGCGCATGCAGAAGATCAGCTTATGTCAGCGGAAACCATTAAAATTTTGGTTACCGAGCTTATAGAAATATATGAGGCGAGGAGATAAATAATGGGATATAGTATTTGGTCCGAGAGCAAAACAAAGAACGGCCTCACCACTGATGAAGTGACATCTTCGTTTCAAAAAGCTGTTCGTAGAGGGATGACAGAACTTGCTTGCCAGTATGCATATGAGCTTTATACAACCTGCCCTGAGCTTTTAGAGAAACTTTGGACACGTCTTATTTCGATATCGGTTGAAGATATCGGTTTTGGCAACCTTGATGCTGCTGTTCAGATTAATGCGCTAAACCAGATGAGAAAAAGCTTTTCATATGCAAGCGTTGATCAGCCGATGTTTTTTATCCATGCGATAAGAATTCTCTGTGAGAGCGAGAAAGATCGCTCGAGCGATTATCTTAAAAACATCATAATCAAAGAAGCTAATATGGGCAAAGTTCCTGAGATTTTGGATGTTGGACTTGATAAGCATACAAAACGCGGTGCCGAGATGGGCCGTGGCTCTATCCACTTCTTTGAAGAGGGTGCAAAGGTTATACCACAGCTCCCGGTTGATAACGGTTATAAAGAGAGATATCGCGAGATACTTGATAATTATGATCCAGAAAAGGCAAAACCCGACGCATTTAAGTATACAGCATTTTAAAATATTTATAATCTCACCTTTGCGATTTTTTGCGCAGAGGTGAGAAATAAATAAAACGGCGAAATAAATTTTCACCGTTTTGTTATAAATTAGATTCAAGGGATTCTCGAAGCCTGTTTATTAAATCTTTAAAAGTATCCGCTGTGGATACTTTTTTTAGAATTTGAGTATTTAAGAGAAGCTCGGTTAGCGTTTCTAAGAAGTTTAAAAACTGCTTATTATCATCTTTTGAGATAGCGGGCAACATAACAAATGAAACCCTATCACCACCCCAAGCTACCTCTTTTCTAAATAAAACAACAGCAACAGCGGTCTGCTTTGCGTCCATCTCAACTGAATGCGGGATAGCGAATCCACCGCCATAAGAGGTGCTGCTTAGCTGTTCGCGCTTTATGACCTGTTCATAAAAATTATCATAAACAAGACCTTTATCGCTTAAATGAGAGCAGAGGTAATCTATTATCTCATTTTCATTTTTGCAAGGTGGGTCGATAAAGAAGAGATCTTCAGAAAGCCATAGGTTTGCAGCTTGCAGAAAATTTTTCTGTTTATAGGATTTTTTTGTCAGCAGAACCGCCTGCTCAATTCTGCTAAAATCGTCTGCTTTTAAAAAGGGATTCACAAAAACAACCCTTTGGTTTTCTCTAAAAGTGCATGAAGATAGGTTCGCTGTGGTAACTATAACATCAACAGGGAAACCGCTATAATCTTTTTGTACACTCGTATGAACCCCATCCCAAACTATATCGTTCCCGACTCGGTTGTTAATAGCATGACAAATTTTATCAGAGCGGGCGCTATATTGCGGTGAGATTAGTAGCAGGTGAACTCGATCTTCGTCAATATCAGACATTCGAGACTGCTCTAAAGCGGAACCTATATGTATTGCAAGTGAGGTTATTTCCTCTTCATTAACATGGTAGGTAGTGCATTCAGCTATCATATCAGCCATAAAAACAGCAATATCGTATATTACTGGATAGGTGTTTTTAAAGTTTTTAGATAGAGGATTTTGGATTATTCTGTTGTTTCGAAGTCTAATTAGCATATCTTGAAGGTGGGATAGAAATCCAATAAACATCCGCTCGTTATATAGATTAAAACCATAAACTTCGTCTGCTGCGGCAAAAAGCTTTTCGCCGAGTGAGATGATGCTTTTATCTATAAACTTATCAATATTTTCAAGCGAAGTATCATCTAAATCTACTCGAAGCCTACCAATAAGATGATAAGCAAGACCTGAGATTTCAACATTTGGTATCTCTATCTCGTAGAGCGAATAGATGCGCGCAGCTATCTTTTCTGAAAAAACGAATTCTTTAAGTCCATCAATCGAGCTGTGATCATAGGCGGTACTATCTATGAAATTATCAGTTTTAACACGAAATAGCGCCATTGCGAGATGCAAAGCAAACGAATTTATCGAATACTCATCTATTGATATTCCCTCTTCATTGAAAATTTCTCGAAGCAGGGTTGATATCTCGGGAAGATTGAGGTTCATCGTCTCATGATGAAAGGCAGATAGGTCATGAAAAACTTCGCCCATCTCCTCTTTAACAAGGTTTGTTAAAAGCCTGCGGCGTTCATGCTCAGCGAGGTTTACAAATATGCTATCGCCCTTTCGCTCGATAAAAACACCTTCGATTTTCATCTGCTTTTGTAGTCTGCGAAAATCGTTTGAGATAGTTTGGAAACTAACAAAAAGCTTATCTGCGATATCATGCAGGTTTTCTGCTCTATTGTTTATCAGAATTTGGCTTAGTATATAATTTTGTCGCTCGGTAGGCTCGAGAATAGTGCGC
Source organism: uncultured Oscillospiraceae bacterium (assembly GCA_964369635.1). GTDB lineage: Bacteria > Bacillota > Clostridia > Oscillospirales > Ruminococcaceae > CAYJGN01. Next base: position 33,462 of record CAYJGN010000002.1, on the reverse strand, counting down.
AAACTTTCAGTTAGCAGAGAATGGGTCGCGGCATCTGGAAAGAAACGATATCCCCGGGGCGAGGATTCGATTAGATTTGGTTTTATGGTATTTATATACCCAACATCGTTTCGAACGGTGCGACTGCTAACTTGCAGTTTTAGAGCAAGCTCGTCTCCCTTTATCCAGCCTGTATGCATATAAAGGTAGTCGACAAGCATTTTATGTCGCTTTAACCAGATATTATCACCCACTATATCCCTCCTTCCAAGAGTTATCTATTAAACTAATTAGCGTTTAAAATTTCGTCAAGTATAGCTTTTGCATTCATCGTTTTAAAATTATTTGGATCGATTAAAACAATCGGGATTTTAGTGATAGCTAAAAGGTCATTATAAATATACGAAACCTGAGGAGCGAGCAGGATAACATCGCTACCATCAAGATTGGTTTTTATATCTGTGGCAGTTGAAATTTTTATTTCAAGCATAGAGTTTTCAGTTTTTAGCTTTTTTGCGAGAATTGTGGTAGATATACCACAACCGCAGACAAGCAGAATACGCATAAATTTACCTCAAAATTAAACTATAATATTCAAAGGAGAATAATAACTATGAAACAATTCACATTTACCGTTAAAGACGCACTCGGAATTCACGCAAGGCCTGCAGGTCTTCTTGTTAAAGAAGCAGGTCTATATCAGAGCAGTATAACCGTTCGCAAAGGCGAGAAAGAAGCCGATGTTAAAAAAATATTCAAGCTTATGTCTATGGGAATTCGGTGCGGCGATGAAATAGAGTTTATAATAGATGGCGCAGATGAAGAAGAAGCTTCAAAAAACATAGAAGCTCTCGTCGTGAAAAATCTCGGTTAAACGCTTTTATTATATAAAAAGTATATAATGCAGAACAGATGATTGTCAAGGAAAACAAGGGGTTTTTATGATAAATATTAAGATTGCAGTTGTTGGAACAAGTCTTATAACAAAGCAGTTTATTGCTGCTGCAAAAAGAGTTTCAGGACTTATGATCACCGCTGTTTGTTCAAGAGATAGAGAGCGCGGCGAAACCTTTGCAAAAGAGCTTGGGATTGAGCATATTTTTACCGATATAGAAGCAGTTGCGAAAAGCGATTTAATAGACGCCGTTTATATAGCGAGTCCGAATAGTCTGCATGTAGAGCAGAGCAGAATTTTTCTGCAAAATAAAAAGCATGTTATCTGCGAGAAAGCGATAGCCGAGAGCGGAGAGGTTTTAGAGGAGCTTTATGATATTGCTGACAGTAATAACGTTATATTTATCGAAGCATATATGGCGCTCCACCTACCACAGATGAAACTTTTAAAATCGGCGATAGAAAAGGTGGGACGGATATCGACTGTGAAGTTTGATTATTGTCAGCTATCTTCAAAATATCCGCTTCTTTTAAATGGCGAGCTACCAAATATCTTCAACCCAAAGATGCATACAGGGAGCCTTATGGATATAGGGATATATTGCGTCTACCCGGCAATAGTTCTTTTTGGTGAGCCGCTTTGTATCAAAGCGAGCTGCGTCATGCATGAAAACGGTATCGACCTTTGTGGAAGTGTTATCCTCGAATACCCTGATATGCAGGCTGTTTTAACCCACTCAAAAATAGGTGATAGCAGCTGTTTGAGTGAGATAATTGGCGATAAGGGGACGGTTTTGGTTGAATATATCTCTATTATAAAAAGCATTGCCTTTAAAGCTAAGAGTGCGAATAAAGAGATAATATTTAATACCGAAGAAGGTCATGCGCAGATGGAGCATGAAGCGAGAAGTTTCTATAAGTTTATAACCGATAGAGAAAATAGCGAGGAGTGCTATAAAATAGCTCGTGATAGCTCGATAGCAGTTGCAAAAACGCTTAAAAAAATAAGGGAAATATGCGGTATTAATTTTTAGTGAGAAATAATGCTATCAATAATTAAATAAAATGAAGAAACCTGTACTATTTTTTGGTATAGGTTTTTTTAATTACTATATAATATCCTTTGATTTTCCAGTGAAAATTTGCATTTAAATAGCTACTAATCAGAGGGTATAGTTTTTTTCGAATGTGCCGATTGGCACATTTATTTTGTTTTCAAGCTTTGATATAATATGTCCATAGTGATTTTATAAGTTGAGTTTTCCGATGATTATAAGGTAAATTATAGATTAAAATAGCCTAAAAGGTTATAAATAATATAATAGTAAAGGGGAGAAATACTATGGGTTTTTTCGACAAATTAAAAAAAGAAGTCGGTAAAAATGTAAACGAGGCAATGAGCAATATTTCGACTAATAACAATAGCGATGGTTTAGCGGGGGCATCTTGTGTTGATGTAGCTATTAGCAGTATGCCGGCAACGCTCGAGCAGTTGAAGGCTATGGATGGAGCGGATTTTAAGGATCCGAACAAGGTTGTTGCGCTAACGGTGGTAGCTCTCTGCTTATATCCGCTAAATAAAGAAACATGCATAGATATGCTAAACTATCTAAAGGGACCGCGTCCTCTCTCAAACTATGAAATACAGTTTTTGAGCGATAGGTTTCGCGATAAAGGATATTTAGCAGCGTCATATTTTGAGGGAGCAACCCCTGAGAATGAATATGAGCCAAAAGAGCCGCTAAATATCAAAGTTTATAAAACCTCGCATAGTGAAGATTTGATAGATGAGGGATATCTGCAACTCTTCTTAAAGTCGGGCGGTGCAGATTCAGCTCGAGGTGTTAAACTTCGTCTAAAGCAGTCAACTAATGAATGGTTTTTGTGGGAATACCATCTATTGCCAGATATCAGAAAACCAAAGAGTGCTGATCCATGGGCATAGAGGGGTTTGAATTATTGTAAATGCGATAGGGTTGTGGTAAAATTACCACAGCCTTATTTGCGTAAAAAATGATTGGGGGATAAAAATATGTTTGGGAAATTTAAAGAGAGAATGCGATATGGATTTGATAATCTCATGTCGAAGGGTACGGGCTCGCTTATTGCGGTGCTATTCATGGCAACTGCTGCTTTTATAATAATAGCGGCGCTAATTGCTATTATCTTTGGGAACACAACTTTCGGCCAGAATATCTGGGCTGGAATTATGCATACCATTGATGCGGGTACGATAACAGGAACAGATACAGGAAATGTTCCATTCCTTATTATAATGAGCGGAGTAACCCTTTGCGGTTTATTTGTTACAAGTATACTTATCGGTATTATAACAACTGGTTTTGAAGAAAAATTAAACTCGCTCAAAAAAGGAAATTCGCAAGTAGTTGAAAAAAACCATACGATAATTCTCGGGTTTGATGAGAATATCTATACGATAATATCAGAGATTATCCTTGCTAATGAGAGCAGTAAAAATGAGTGTATTGTTGTGCTGGCGCCAGAGGCGAAAGAGGATATGGAAGAGGCAATAAGAGGGCAGATTGATGACTTTAAAACAACGAGATTAGTCTGTAGAACAGGGGATATTAGCGATGTTAATATGCTTCGCAAATGCGCCCTGTCAGAATGCCGCTCGGTTATTATAAACGTCCATGATGATTTTATTGCGACAAAAGCAATCCTTGCTATAAACAACTATTTTGATAGTTCAGAGGATACATCAAAGTTTCCTTGCATAGTTGCAACAGTTAATGATAATACAAACTATGACGCAGCGGTAATTGCCGGTGAGGGGAATGTTGAGGTTTTGCTAACAGATGATACGATATCGCGAATTATCGCTCAGACCTGCAGACAGTCTGGTTTATCAGAGGTTATGACCGAGCTCTTTAATTTTGATGGTGATGAGCTCTACTTTGAGGATTTACCGCAGCTTGTTGGCAACAAATTTAAAGATATAGCGAGAATGTTTTCAAAAGCGGTGCTTTTTGGGTATAAGAGGAATGAAGAGGTTGTTTTAAATCCAGATGGCGATGCAGTTATGGAAAAAGGCGATAAACTGCTGCTACTTATGGAGGATAACGGGTCGATAGAGGTAGGTGAAGCGGTTAAAACAAATGCATCAGATATCATAATAAAACAAGATATCAAGCCGCAAAGTGAGGCTGATAACATTCTTATTATCGGCATAAACTCTATGCTTCCTCGAATATTAAAAGAACTTGATGAGTATTCAGCAAAAGGCACTGTTGTAACAGTTGCAGATGATATGGCAGAGGATGTTTCAAATTTAGTGGGCGAATATCAGAATATAACGGTCAATAGGGTGAGCTGCGACACGAGAAAAAGAGAAGAGCTCGATAAACTTGCAAGCAGCGGAGTTTTAAATATAGTGCTTCTCAGCAGCGATAATTGCGGCACAGAGCTCTCAGATGCGCAGATGCTGTTAAAGCTTATCCATCTACGCGATATATGCGAGAAACGAGCCCTTTCGTTTAACATTACAAGTGAGATGAAAAATCCTTCCAACCAAAAACTCGCAAGGGTTGCAAAGGTCAATGATTTCGTTGTTGGCAACTATATAGTTAATATGATGATGGCGCAGATTTCAGAAAATCGCGACCTTGCTGTTGTTTTCAGAGAGCTTTTGAGTGCTGATGGTAATGAGGTTTATATAAATCCTATAACAGATTATATAAATATCGAGAGCGCAGTTAATTTCTATGATATAACAGAGGTTGCGTCTATGCGCGGCGAGGTAGCTGTTGGGTATAAGAAAAGCACCGAAAATGGTTTTGAGATTATAGTGAACCCTAAAAAGTCGGATAACATATTATTTAATGAAAAAGATGCTATAATATCTCTTTGCAATTAGGTGTTTTATAACTCCCCTGATTGATTATTTACTTAAAAAACCATATAATATAACTAAATACTATTGAGGGGGTAGCTTATGCGAAAATATAAAATTGCAGCCTTGGTTATATTTATGATAGCGGTTGTTATTATAGCTTTTGCGCTATCAATTTTTCGCAAATCCCCTCTCAGTAATGATTACATAATAAGCGCAGAGGATAGTCTTTATAGCGAAGTGATAACCGAAACGTTTCCCGATATAATAATCGAAGAAACGAAATATCAAACGGCGATGAGGAATTTCAATCTGGGTGATAACATTGCGGTTTATAGCAGTGAGGCAATACCGCTTGTTAATGCTGATGAAAACTATGCCTTTTTTCCGCATATCACAAAAACTGTTGTAATCGCAGTTGATAGGGATATAACAGATGAGAAGATAGATAGCTTTAGCGACCTGCTAACTACAAATCATCCTATAAATTTTGATTTTGGAAAACAGGTAGCTCCGAATATGTGGGACTATCCAAAAACCCATCAGATAGTTATAGCTATGGCGAATGCGCTCTATGGCGAATATGATATCGAAGCGATAGCTCTTGATATTCATAATATTGATAGCGAGAATAGATTTTTCACCGATGATATGACCAAACCTGTTTTAGTAACGAGCGATAGCACGGCTGTAGAGCTTATTAAAAGCGGCAGAAACCTTGAAATAATTATCCCTGCTGACGGGACGCTTAGTTTTGATTTTGGTGCTATGGTTTATGGTGGTAGTATAAAATTTAGCGATGAGCTAAATGAGCAGTTAATTGAGTATGGATTTCGACTGCCCTCTGGCGATGCGGATTTTAGGTACTTCCCACCGGCTGCAGATTATGAACGAGCGAGCTATCCTTTAGATGATGCAGAGTATAGTATAGCGGCTGCCCTTGTTCCAAAAACTCTAAGGCGCGATTCATTTAACACAAGGCTATACGGTTTTACAAACTCGATAGAGGTTACCGCGTTTTTCTTGCCACTCCTTTTAATAACAATCTGCTATATGATAAGCATTAAGCGCCGTATAGCGGATGCGAAAATCAGAAAATACATATTTGCAACTTTGATACTACTGCTGTTTTTTATAACAGCAGGACTTATGAAATCGTTAAACAGCACAAATGAAGTTATTGAAACCGCTCTTTGGTACCTTTATTATCTTCCTATTCTTTTTATGCCGGCTCTTTTTGTGAATACGGCTTTAAAGGTTGGCAGAGCAACTCTTAGCAAAAGGGTTCTGGTTACCTACAGAGTCTATTTTATACTAACATTTATACCGCTATTATTTGTGCTTACAAACAATTTTCACAACTGGGTATTTATAGTATCTGATTATATGGGAAGCTATTTTACCCACAATATAGGGTATTACATAGTTATGATGTGGGTTGCTTTGAGCGTGCTGTTTGCATATACTTTGCTTGTATATAAAAGCATTGCAAGTCCGAGAAAGCAGATGTTCATCTATCCTGCGGCTTTAAGTATTATACTGCTTTTTTATGCCGCTGCAAGGGTTTTGCGCTTTACCCCAGTTGTTGAGTTTGATTTAACATTTGCAATAAATATAATGGTAATTCTCTATATCGAGGCTTGTATGCAGAGTAGGCTTTTCCCGACTAATAAAGGGTATAGCAAATTTTTCAAGTATTCTAATCTTGCTATGGAGATAACCGATAACAACGACGCCATAGCATATAAATCTCTTGTGACTAAAGATGTGAATGAAAATTTTGTTAAAAGAAGCAGTGATATAATTGGCGGAAAGTTTTATTATTTTGAAGATTATACGGCAATTAATACCGCTGAAATGAAGCTCTCTAATGTTAATGAAAAAATCAAGAAAAACAATAAGTTTTTAATTAAAAAGCAAAAGGTTAAAGCAGACCTTGCCGCACTATCGGCGGAAAAATCTGCTTATAGCAGCATTGATAATATTTTGCAGAAAGGTACCGAAAAAATAAGGTACTATATTGAGCAGATATCGCATGGTGCAGATAAAAAAAGGATAATGACCGCTATAAATGTTTGTGCGACTATTATGAAGAGAGATAGTATGTATCGAATAAATGCGCTATACAAGGAGAGTCAATCGAGTTCTGTTTTAGTGAATTCATTTGTTGAGATACGCGAGCTTATAGATGATGAATACCTATCAATGGCAATTAGATGTGCTATTTCTAAAAATTTATCAACCGCAGAGATAGCAGTTATCTATTCTTTTTTCAGCGAGGCAACAAAGTCTGCTTTAGATAACGAGTGCAGTAGCATTTTATTTCAGATATATGAGGATAAAGGTGAAGTGCTTTTTTCTGCAGTTGCCGATAGACCGCTTTATAGTGATGGAAATTTCCCAGAACTTCCAAAATACAAGAATGCATACAAGGTTCGCAGAAAATCATGGGAGGATTCAGAGATTTATCTGATTAACTTTAAAGGGACGAGTGAGGTAAAAGATGATTGATTTATTTTTCTACTCACCGAATATTATCTTTGCAATGCTATCTGCTCTAATTTGTCTTTTTGCAGTTATGGGGGCATATTTGTGCGTAAATATGCTAAACTACCGGTTGCGAGAAAAAGAAATTATCTTTGGAGAGATGCTCTTACTTATCCATTTTGCGCTAATAATATTAGCTTTAGTTACGGTAACAGTGAATAGACGAACAGGAGTTATAACTCTTTCAAATATCGACACGCTAATTTATATTTCCGGTATTATCTGCTCGATTTATTTTGTTTTTTTAGCATTTAGAAAAAAACAGTACTGCATACTAACCTCTTTAGCTGTAATTTTAACGTTACCTATATTTGCTAAAATAATTTATAATGGATATATTTTATTCCTTTTGATATCAACAGTTATCTTATACTATCGTATTGTTAGCTTATTTAAGCGGGTACTGCATAGGCAGAGAAATGAGCTGAATGCTTTCTCGGTTGTAGATGGGCTAAACACCCTTCCTTGTGGTGTGCTGTTTTGTGATAAAAGCGGGTATGTTTTTTTGATAAACGCAAAGATGATGGAACTTGCAATGCGATACTTTAATGAAGAGCCTAAAAACGGAATTTCTTTTTGGAAAAATTTGAAAAAATGCAGCATTCCAAATGTTGAAGCTCAGATCGTTGAAGGAGATGTTTTGCTTCGTACATCAAATAATGCTTGGAGATTTCGAAGACAGGAGTTTGTTTTAAGTGGCGTTAAATATATAGAGATAACGGCAATAGATGTTACCGAGAGTATTGGGGTGTTTTATGCGCTTGAAGAGGAGAACAAAAAACTCGAGAGACAAAGAGATGAGATAGAAAAACTTTCGATAAGTATAGAAGAGCTTCGACGTGAGCAGGAATACTCTCGAATTCGCTCAAGGGTGCATGATGTGTTAGGGCAGAGATTAACCGCAATTCAAAAGATAATGCAAAGCGGGGAAGAGCCTGACTATAATATGCTACTATCTTTATCGCAAGATGCTATTATGCAAATCAAAGAGCGCAAAGGTGGTAATGCCAAAGAGCTTTTTGCTGAAATATACCGCTATTTTGATAGAATAGGGGTAGAAATTGCGCTTTTAGGCAGACTGCCAAAAGAGGAGAACATTGCCTTTTTATTTTTATCAGTGCTTGGTGAAGCATCGACTAATGCTATTAAACATGCGGAGGCAACAAAGGTCTATGCAAAGATAGAAGAGCAAAGTGACAGATATATCATCGAGATAACAAACAACGGATTCCGTCCCCAAAAAAGCCTTGTTGAGGGTGGCGGACTATTTGGAATAAGGAACCGGATCGAGAATGCTGGCGGTACTTTGAGGGTTGAAGTTATTCCGCAGTTTAGCCTTATTATAACGATAAGAAAGGAAGATGTTGATGATAAAGGTATTTATAGTTGATGATCATAAATCGGTTCTCGATGCCTTTCGAAATATCATCGAAGCAGAAGATGATATGGAATATGTCGGGAGTGCAAGTGATGCAAAATCGGTAGTTGATTTATGCAAAGCGGCAGATCCGCATGTTGTTTTAACGGATGTCTCGATGGAAAATAGCGATAGCGGGATAACCCTTACCGAAAAGCTTAAATTTGAGTTTCCGGATATTAAGATTATTGTCATGTCGGGTTTTGATGAGATATCATACATACCAAAGGCTATTGAAGCGGGTGCTGATGCATTTTTATCAAAATCAAATAACATAAACTCTTTTGTCGATATGATACGCGCTGTTATGGATGGTAAAGGGAGTTTCCCAAAAACCGTTCAGATACCTACCGCCACAGGCGAAGCACCGTTCACCGAACGAGAGCTTGAAATACTAAGACTTCTTTGCCATTCATATTCGCGAAAAGAGATAGCAGATGAGATGAAGATAGCAGAGGGGACAGTGAAACGGCATATTGAAAATATGCTTACTAAATCAAACCTGAAAAGCACGATGAAATTGGTTATTTATGTTATAGGGAATGGCTGGATCTCAACAAAAGAATAAATATCATGATAAAACAGGCAAGCTTAATAAGGCAAGCCTGTTTTTTTATCTCCCGAGAGGAGCTGAAATAGCAATAAATAAAAGCTTAAAATGTGCCATTTGGCACATTCACAAGTTTACCATGATTTGATAAAATTTAGCTAAAGTCGGTAAAAAATATTACCTATTTAAAAGGTGCAAGTTACTATTGCAATAATTAAAAGGGAAATAGCAGTTAATATCTTATTAAATTGATTTTAAAATAGAAAGGCGGCAAAATTATGGGACTTTTTGACAAAAAAGAATGCGATATCTGTGGGGAAAAAATAGGGTTACTCGGTAATCGTAAACTCGAGGATGGCAATATGTGCAAGGATTGTGCAAAAAAGCTCTCCCCGCTATTTGATGATCGAAGAAATTCAACGGTATCTGAGATTAACGAACAGCTCGCGTATCGTCAGCAAAACGAAGAGGCAGTGCGAGCATTTTCACCAACTCGCTCGCTTGGAAAAGATAATGAGTTGAAGATTGATGAGCGAAATGGAAGCTTCATCTACTGCAAAAGAGATAACTGGCGAGATGAAAATCCTGATGTTATTATGCTCTCTCAGGTGTTAAACTGCACCCTCGATATAAGAGAAGAAGAGGAGCAGATATATCGCCAGACAAGTGATGGGCGTGAGAGCTACAATCCACCAAGATATAAAACTACATACGAGTTTCATATCGACATACAGATAGAAAGTCGTTGGTTTGATGATATAAAATTCAGACTCGACGATAGCTTTGATGAAATAGACAATAGATATAGCGAAGAATACAGAAGGTATGAGCAGATGGGATATGAAATCTGCGCGGCACTCGGCAGACCTATGCAAGGAATGCCAGGACAAGGCGGATACCAGCAACAGGGAATGCCAGTGCAAGGCGGCTATCCACAGCAAGGAGGATACCAACAGCAGGGCGGCTATCCACAGCAAGGCGGCTACCCACAGCAGGGCGGCTATCCACAGCAGGGCGGCTATCCACAGCAAGGCGGCTACCCGCCACAGAACGGCTACCCACAGCAGGGCGGCTACCCACAGCAGGGCGGATATCCACAGCAAGGTGGTTACCCTGGGCAAAACGGATACCAAGGACAGGGAATGCCGCAGCAGGGTGGGTACCCACAACAGGGAGGCTATCCACAGCAGGGAATGCCACAGCAAGGCGGTTATGCTACACAAAACGGATTTTCAGGTCAACCGACAGGAAATATGGGAGTGCCAACCTGTTCTGCTTGCCAGGCAACTACTGCACCAGATGCGAATGGTAAATGCCCATTCTGCGGATATGATATGTAATAATAGCTATATAAATGAGAGGAGCTATTGATATGGATCCCACTGTTATAATTGGCAACTGGATAGCAAAAGAAATTATACCACCAAGTGCTGCGCCACAGGGTATCCCTCCGATTGATGAAATAACTTTATCATTTGATGATATGGGAATGTTTTCGCTAAACTTGGATAGTAAAAAAAGCGGCGAATGCGCTTTTACAGGAACAGAGTTTTGGCTAATTGACGAAGCGGACTTGATGGCGATTGAGTCTGGGCAAAGAGCGGGTAAAGTGCCTGGAATTTCCTTGTTAATTGATGGTGATAACATTATTTTAGATTTTATAGACTATAAGATAAAGTTTTCAAGAGGATAATAGAACAGTTGTAAATTTGATAAAACAAAAACATTGCAGTTATAAAGTTTAACTGCAATGTTTTTTTGCAAAAAAACAACTGCCGTACGGCAGTTGTTTTATAAATTTAGTTTATGCTGGTTCTTCCTCTTCTTTATCCCTCTTTTTGAAGAAAATAATAAGGGTAAAGATTATGATGAATAATACTGCGATTAGAATGAATATCACAAATGGATTAATTCCACCGCTTTCAACCACCTCGGTGAAAGGTGAAGCGGTTGTTGGAACACCACTCTCAACTATAACAGTTGATTCATAGCTCTTATCTGAGTAGACAAATCGTATTGTATGCTCGCCGTCTGAAAGGTTTGCAAATACATTGCTACTGAGTGTTACTGAATTGTCATCAGCTATAATAATATCGCTCTCATCGACCTTGACATCTCCAACAAATACCTCATCAGGGATATCGGCAGGAGGAATAACTGTGATGTTACCATCGCTATCAACTGTCGGGATATCGCTCGGTGGCGGTGTACTGCCATCGCCATCACCAGTATCAGTTGGAGGTGGTGTTTCACCATCGCCATCACCAGTATCGGTTGGAGGCGGTGTTTCATCGTCATCTGGCTCAGTTTCTGTATCAGTAGGTTCTGTTACGGTGCCGATAGGAGCAAATATTGCTCTTATCGAGTGTCCGCTTGAAACTGCAGGGAAGATATAAGCAGTTGGTGCGCCGACAGAAGTTCCGTCAACGATAACATCTGATAGATAGTATCCTTCGCCCGGAGTGATGATGAAGGTAACGTCAGTGCCAGTAAGGACTGCGAGATTACCGTCTGCGCCACCATCTGGGTAGATAGTACCGAATCCAGAAGTCTCTACATTGATATTATGGTAGAGTGGTGAAACTATTGTTTCATTGACTACCGAGAGTGTTCCCTCAATTCTATCGGTGATAATATAGTTGCTGTTTGCAGTTCCGCCAGCTATGAGAATATCATAGCTTCCGACTGCCGACATATCAGGCACTACCGCGAAATTAACTGTTGGTTCTGTTAGAAGAGCGTCGCTGCCAATAAGTCCTGTAGCTGTATAAGTAGGTGTTGGGGTAGCGTCGCCAACTTTTGCGATGATATTATCAGCTTTTAGGGTTAATTCTTTAGCCTCCACAGTTAGCGTGTAGGACTTTGTTGATGCGGCATAGGTAATACCTGAAACATCTCCAGCAGCCGCTGTTGCCTTAATGGTGATTACACCTGCTGAAACTATTGTAACTTCTCCAGTTGTCGGGTTAACAGTTGCAACTGCGCCATCTCCCGAAACTTTTACGGCCTCGTAGGTAACTTCGGTTTCGTTTCCGAAAAGTGGATTTATAAACGGTGTGAAGTTCCCATAGGTTTTAGTAATAGAGGTATCTTTAAAGGCAAGTGTTTGTAGGTTACTGCCAGCTTCATAGATTGTGAAGTAGCCGATAACCTCTTTGCCCATAACCGAAACGGTTTCGGCAGAAGTTGCTTTAACTTCATAATCGCCAACAGTGGTAGGCTCTGTAGCTACAAACGGGTCGCTACTTCCAGCTATACGATAGCTAAAGGTTGGGTGCGCTCCATTTTGCTTGCCGTTATAAATTACGGTTGGTGAAGGTAGGGTACCTACTAAAATATCATCTTGGTTTACAGAAGCAAGGTTATTTAAAACTTTACCGGTTGCCTCCCATACAGCTGTAAACTCTATCGTTTTTGTAACATTGAAGCTGTAACCAGGATCAAATGTTTCAACAGAACCTGTGAAGTCGTTTGTTGAATAGCCTTTAAACTCATATCCCTCTCTTGTTGGAGGAGTGGTCGGGATAATGTATTCGGCGCCTGAAGTTCTAATTGCATTAATCGGAAGGCCGAAAACAGATGAGTCAGATACGCCGTCATCAAACCTTATGATGTAGTTACTTATCGGGGTTAAAGTGCGGAGTACCGGTTGCAAGGTTATGTTGCTTCGCCCAAAACGCATAATCGTGCCCGGTTCATAGACGGTAATACCGTCAGTCCAACCTTCAAATATGCGAGCAAACATTGGGGTATCGCTTATTAGGTCGTAATCCAACACAAGGTGGAAAGGCTTAAAAGTATCCGGAGCGTAAAGGGTTTTAAGGATGTTATCACCATTTTTATAGGTGATTTTACCGTACTCTGTTGATGTTATCGAACCGTCTGAATTTTTTATGCCATAAGTAGGGCTAATTATAACGGTATCGGCACCCGGCGTTGCCTCCGCTTTTGCGGTTACATAATAGTAGTCCGCGCCTTCGCCGTCCGCTGCTTTGCCTATAGTTGCAAGTGTGCTATCCGATGTGTTCCAACCGGTGATTATCTCGGTGATATCTTCATCGTCGTTTGCACGGTTGATGTTGTTATCAATAAAGATTTTCTTGTCAACATCGAGATAAATAACCGATTGTTTGCCTATTTCCTGCACACCATCAATAACGGCACCTGGAATATCAAACATTCCATCATCGATAACTACCTTTAGCATCTGCCTGTAGGTAAGCTCTATATCGACAACACTATGTCCGTTGGTCATAAGACCGTCAACATAAAATACGAGATAATCTTTATCGGGGTCTGGCTCATCGAAAGATGAGTGACTGGTGCTAATATAGCTATCAGCTCCCGTGGTTTTTATATTTGTGCCATCAGTCGCTAATACAGCGCCTGGATTTGGAACTGGAAGCATATATCCTTGGTGGCTATCAGCGCCGTCACCATACTGCAAGAAGATAGTTTCATTTGGAGCTGAAGTGCCTTTAAATGAAATATTTACCTGAAGATAGCGCTCAGGGGAACCGATGGTTGCCTCGCTATAATAGCAACCGCTACAAGTTGAAATATAGGTTACATGTCCATAGTGATCCCCAGGAGTTCTCTCGGGCTCGCCCATATCGTGAGGCACTTTTTCGGAATTGTAACTACATTCTCTGCAATATGACCAATGATGGGTTTCGTCAATCATTATACCTAAGTAATGACCACCGAAGTTGTTGTACCATTTGCAACTACTCGGGCTATTTGTAGGCTGTGACTCTATGGGCGTTCCTTCTCTTAGTGGCTCCTCTAAAATATCCTCATTATAAGGACAAGTTAAGCAGACTCGATAGTATTTATTTGTGCGCTCGCCGTTTTCATCGTACTCGTATATACCTACAGTATCATGGCGCTCTTTATCATCTAACTCTACTCTGCAGTAGGTACAAATTTCCCAATGGAAAGTGGAATCATATCTCCATAGTGGGGTAGGGTCATGGTCGATTTCAAGTGAAGCCGCTCTACTCTGGGCGCTCTGGCCGACAGAATCGGTAACAACACAGTAGATACCATTATCTTTGTACATATCATAAGTAGTGATAGTTTCATCGCAGATTTTAGATGTATCAACTGTTATAAACAGCTCATTTGAAGTGGCTCCTGAAATGGTGCCAAGTGCATCTACCATAGGACCGTTTCTATCGTACCATTGATAGGTAAGCTCTGAGCCCTCTGCAAGTATCGCAAACTTATAGGTTGAAACGCCAATATTATCCTCTCGGATAGTTTTGGGTTGGACGGTAATTCGAGGCGCTCTCGCAAATCCACAATCAACACAAGCGTAGTGGATGTTTTGGGTACCATAGTCGTGTCGCTCGGTAGATACTGCCTCACCGCAATCAGCGCAGGTTACCGAATGCATTTTAGTCACAGCAGGGTCTGCCGCATCAAGCGGATCGTAGCTCAGTTCACCACTGTGGGTTACAAAAACAGGTATTGTAATCGTTTCTGTATCCCCTGTATCTGTGTCGGTAACTTTAACCGAAACAACAGATTTCATAGAGCAGTCGCTCTCACTCTCGCCAGGTTTTACGAACAGCGCACTAAATTGCGCCGAGGTAAAGGTATGGCTTATTTCCGAGGTGTTCCCGCCAATAGCCTCACCGTTTACCGACCATTCGTAGGTAAGTCCTGAGATATTTGCATAAACTCTGAAAATACCAGTTTTTTCCTCGGCTGTGAGCTCGCCATAAGTGTGCCCCGAGGGGATTTCGAATGGGTCCGAGATTTTATAAATCATAAAGCTATTGACTTTTTCTGCTCCACAAACGGTACACAAACCATCTGTACCAAAGGTATGAATATCTTTTGAAGATATTTCAGGGCAGTTTGTCACAGTACAAGTTTTCCAGTGGTGGGTTTTATCTTTTGCCCAGTCACCGGTATAGTCGTGAGTATGTTCCGCCACATGTACAAAACTCTCGGTTTTTATAACATGCGCACAAACGGTACAAGAGGTTGTTCTCACGCCATCTGAAGTAGGTGTTGACGGAGTAGTTATCACAGCTGCGCCCTCTGTGTGGGCGGTTTTTGTGTGACGAAGCTCGCCACCGCAATCATCGCAGACTTCAATATGGTAGTTGTTATCTGCCGAGTAAACCGCAGTAGTTGTTGCAACGTGGTCGCACCTCGTATCGGTACAGCCGCACTCGCCGTTACTTTGGTCTATCTCCTGCTCACAGTCGTAACAATAGTAGTCGAGGAAGGCAGGATCTTCAATGCAAACTCCGTCCTCTGCCGCGGTGAGACTTAAATCTGAGGTTATCTCATAACAGCACTCTTCGCAAAGACCGCAGTCGTCGCAAATTTCGGCGTCGCAATCGCCACAATCAGGGCAGACAAACTCCTCGTGGTCGGGGTCTTCCATACACATATCATGCTCTGAGCAATAGTCGCTTGAGTTTTCGCAACACTCGGTACAGAGCTCACAATATGGGCATATCTCATTGTCACAAGTGTTGCATTCAGGGCAGAGGTGCTCCTCATAATCTGATGAAAACTTGCTTATCCCGTGCTGGCAGGTATGGTCACTTTCAACACAGTCGTTACAGATAAACTCACCCAGAGCTTCAGTTGCTTCCTCATTTATGTTGTCAGGGTCGTATTCAAAGCAGACGGAGCAACAGGTACAACAGTCGACGCAGTGGTCATAGAGGCCGTTAATCTCGCATTCCTCTGCGTTTATCAGACACTCTCCGCAGTCAAGGCACTCGTGATTGGGTGAGGTGAGTCCTCCCACCTCTTCTGCACATTCCATGCAGACTCCGCAGGCGCCGCAGACTTGACCGTTGTCGTTAGTAACGGTGGCACAGAGTGCACAGTGGTCGTTTCGCCCGACGCAACAGTCGGCACAATGGTCGTCACCGCCGGCAAGGCACCTCTCCTCGTCGTATAGGCATTTGCCGCATTCGGTACAGTGATGTTCAATGTCGAATTCTTGTTCAATACAATCATCGCATGCACCGCAATCAGGGCAGATATCTCCAGCCCAGTCGTAATGGGTAAAGCAGATGTCACAATCGTCAGTGCCGCCACCACAGCAGTCTTCACAGTGACGTGTGTATGAATTGTCCGCTGTACCAGGACAAATATCACTTTCGTCCCTGTATTCATCACAGATGAAACAGCGTAACTTATCTTCGTCACTCGCCTCTGCTGTGAACGGGCTATGGGTGCTATGGTCTGGTGCCGCATAGGGAATAGCGCCGATACCCAGCATATTTAAAATCATAAGAAGGGAGAGGGTATATTGAATTATGATTTTTCCATGCTCTTTAATTCTTTGCTTCATAGTTTTCCTCCTTTATTAGTGTCCGCCGGCGGTATTTGAAATAGGTGATATACTGCCGTCGTCATTTTGGTCATAGTTAAAATGCATTATCTGACCTTCATAGAAATTTGCTGCATCATCTTGCGTGATAGTTCTTCTGTCACCGTTATCGTCGATAAAGGTGATAGTTGTGCCATCAACTGAGATTACCTCTCCATGCATTGACGGAGAATTTGAAAGTACACTATGGTCCCCCGGCTGTACAAACGGCATAATCTCGGTGTTTCCTGCTAAACTTATGTCGGTGTTTGTGGGAACAGTAGCACTCGATTGACCTTGAATAAAAAATCCAAGCGCCATCCCAAGAATCAAAACAAACCCCATACCATAGATAATAGCGGTTTGCTGTTTTGCTTGTGCTTTCTTATATTGTTTTCCTCTTCCCTTCGAGCTTTTTGCCGACATATTTACCCCTCTTCTTAAACGTTGTTACAAGATTATTGCAACTGTCAAATCTATACAAAGTAATATTATCATTTTAAGCCATTTTGTAACACGCAGATAACTGCGTAAACAGCGAAAAAATAGTGCAAAAAAATATCTATTCGCTTTATGCATTTTGCATACTTCGAATAGATATAATTCATATGTTTTCACTGCAATTTATCCTTCTGATATAATAAATCGCTTAGTAGCCACCTCGGCTATTAGTTGTACCATATTTGTATAACCTGTTTTCTCTTTTAAATTTCTGATATAGTCGTTTAAAGTTCGCTCTTTAATATCTAATAGCTCACAGACTTCTTCATTCGAAAGTCCGTTTGCCTTTGCCTGCAAAACCTCAATCTCTCTTTTGGTGAACTCGGAGCTTTTTGCCATTCCTATTGTTATAACTGGGGCATCATCCGGATAAAAGCTCTCTCCAGCCATTATCTTATCCATTATAGATAGCAAGTCGCCTTCGGTATAGTCTTTATACCAAAACCCCTCGCACCCAATCTCCAAAGCTCTGTCGATATGTCGTTGTTGGACTAAAAAGGTGAGGACAATTATCTTAACAGTTGGATGTTTTTTCTTGATATCATAAGCAGCTATAAGTCCGTTTTCTTTATTTTCGGTAAAGATATCGAGCAAAACAAGGTCAATTTTTTTCTTATCAATTATATCAACAGCATTATCAGCATTGGTTGTTGTTTCAATTAGAGTATATCTGTCGCGACCTCTCTCGATAGCATATTTCATAAAGCCCTGAGAGCTTATCTGGTCATCGACTATTAAAATGTTTGTCATCTGAAAACTCCTTATATAACTTGGATTTTAGGCAATACAACAGTTAAGATAAAATATTGCCCACACTCTATTTCTATATATCCGCCAAGCTCTTCTGCCATATTGCGAATTGTACGAAGTCCGCCACCCTCGGAGTTTTTTTGTGATAATGGGTTGCAGAGGTTTTTTATTGAAAGAACAAGCTTTGTTTCGTCATCTGAAATATCAACGAAAATTTCTTTGGCATCGGCATGGTAGACGGCGTTTTTAACCATCTCATAAATCGAGTGGTTTATAAGCGTTAATTCTTCATCGTCATAGTTTATCTCGCCATTTATATGTAAGGTGCAATCGAGTTTTTGCGCAAATTCCAGTATATTATCGGAAGTGAGGGTATGCATTTCGATACCATCCTTTTGCGAGTAGAGTGCCATTGTTTCTGCAAGCTCTTCCCACTGCTCAAGCATCGCCAAAACATCCAGGCTATCAGCCTCTTCTGATAGCTGTCTTTTCGTCAGGGCGAGCATACTGCCAAAGTTATCGTGAAAACTCGTTAAAAGATTTGTCACGGCAACTGTCTGCGCATTATCTTCTATCATCGAAATAAGCTTTTTAATCCGCGACTGCTGATCATAAAGTTTGTTGTTTGCAAACTCTGTCTGCAACGAGAGGGAATAGAGGTCAGATATGTCAGTGGCTTTAATTGCTGTGTATCTACCGCGCTCATCTTCTAATTCGCTTTTAGAAAACTGCCATACCTCATCGCCGCTCTTAAGCGCTGGAGCGTCTCCGTCTATAACGGTAAATTTTGCAGCAGTCGAAGAGGTTATAGTCTCCCAGAAATCATGTCCATTTTTGAGTGGAATACCTGTGAACAAGAGAGAGAGCCTATTCATCATGCGGTTACGAAGATAAATATCGCCATCTTTTGAAACAAACATAATAGCATCAGGTAGATTGTCCATACTGTCCTTAATGCTCATTCGATTAAGGTTTTGCCTGTTTATATCTATAGTTTTTAAAAGATTATAAATACTAAACAATAAAGCAAAAATAGAGAAAATGATATAAAATGAAATAGGCAGCTTATCGAGCGTTTTGCTAAACTCAGAGGGTATTCCTTCAATTGTCGTATTTATAATCTTGTTATACTCCATTAAAAATACCACAATCACAAACATAGGCAGCGTTACTGCTAAAGATGCGAAAAAGCGCTTTTTATTAGTCGAGCTTTGCAGAATATAAGCCGCAACGGCAAGTGATATAATAAAGCAGATAATAGAGAGGGCAGAAACATAGCCTCGCGCTTCGTTAGTAATCTCTGAAAAACTCATAAAATTTCCTCCCGTGATAGATGAAGTGCGATATAGTAACCATCAGTTTCAGGGGTAATCTCTATTTTATTGCAGAATTTAGCGCCTTCTCCGTCGGTGAAATTATATAGGCTGTAAATTCTATTGTCAATATCGCCGGAAATCTGAAATGCGATTTTTATGCTATCTTCGTCATTGTCAAATGTTATATAAATCATATCGAGCTTATAGCTAAAAAGCTCCATCATAGCGTCAAAGAAGGCAAATGAGAAGATTGCGGTAGAAAAGCTTATATCGCAATCTTTAATTATCTTAGAAGCGCAAAAACAACCGGAGAATTTTAAAACCGAAAAGAGCTCTTCAAAGGCGCGAAATAGCTCTTTTGCACTCAAAGCTTTAACGGTATTTGAGAGGAGAATTAAATTAACAGTGCGCTTAATAAATGCACCAATAAAACTGATTTCATATAGCAGTTGTTTTCGTTTGAGATCATCAGAGTTTTGCATAGCGCGGCTACGCTCTAAAATTTTTGCAGTGTATGGCAGCATATCTTTATATATTTTATTTTGAATTTCGCGCTGTTCGTTTATATAAAGCGTCTCTTCGCGCTGATTTTTCTCTATGTTGAGCAGGCGAACATCTTCATGGAGCTGACCGTTAATAAGGCTTAATCTCTCAATTAGATTATCAACTTCGCTCGTATCAATTAAATAGCTTACAAAACCACCGCTTATCGGTGAAATTTTTGCGGTGATACTCGCCCCCTTAGATAAGCTGCCCTCGTTCCATAGGGTATCAAGTTCCTCTTCAGTGAATGAGGGTGAATTATCGGATGAATATCGCTCTATTTTGTTTTTATCATAAATCTGCGCACCAAAACCACCGGTTTTAAAGAAAAGATCGTAGTTTTTATTCGATGGAATGAGCCGCGTTATAATACAGGCTTCAAAAAAGAAAACAGCTGAGATGCAGCTAAATATTGTGAAGTCAAAATGTGCTCCGATAAATTGGTA
Organism: uncultured Oscillospiraceae bacterium; assembly: GCA_964369635.1. Lineage (GTDB taxonomy): Bacteria > Bacillota > Clostridia > Oscillospirales > Ruminococcaceae > CAYJGN01. The sequence goes on along the minus strand of CAYJGN010000002.1, from coordinate 13,321 downwards.
ATCAATTATGTAAACAATCGTGTAGAGGATTACAAATATGAGCACCAAAATCGGGAGAAAAGGAATTTTCCCACTCGCATTTAACTTGCGGCTCTTTTTTACAAGCAAAAAAACTGTTGCAATGCAGAGAAGAGCGAAATAGACAAGGTATAAGAAGTAGCCAATACCATAGTCGTAATACCGTCCATATGCGTGGGAGTCAAAATCCATGATAAAAAATAGTTTGTGGAAATCATTTGTGAAGACAAGGAATATTAAAACTAAAGCCGGAACAAAAAGCAAATTCCATTTTTTTGAGGGGCGGTAATTCTCATCTCTATCAACCGAGAGGGCTATAAAGAAGAAGAGGAGAGGGATGAGGGTTAGCGGGATATAGTATGCGTACCAGGATAGTCGGTCGGCTATTATAAGAAATTGAAATGAAGTAAACTTAACAACGCGGATAGTTACCCAGAATGCGATATTAAGACCTAAAGCAATAAGGTATAGGCGGAGGTTGTTTTGCATAATTCGCTTGTTTAGCAAAACTATCCAGCAGATAATAAGCGCTATATATATCGAGGAAGAGAGGGTGAAGAAAAAAGCGTCTGCTAAGTGGTTATAGTCTTCAGGGGTTTGCACTATTATAGCAAAGAAATTGTCAATAACATTAGCGATAATTAAAAGCAGAAGTGAGAGAGCGGTGAGAAAAATCGTCTTTTTAGATTCACGAATCATAAGTATACCCCCATTGAGATATCGTTACTAAATGAAAATCATATTATCAAACAAAAAAATATACAGAAGAAAAGAGATAGTATAGTTTAAAATAAATAATGCCTTGAACTTCTCTGGCGGATAACATATACCAGCGGCGAGCCGCAAATCAATATAATAAAGCGGTTATATGAGCAAATCTATAATAGATAAAAACAACTTATATTAAAATTACATCATAATATTATCACAGTTTCAGAAAGTTGTCACGATAGAAATAAAATATGTCAAAAAATGTTGTTTAAAGTAGTTTATATTTACTCGTTATATTTATTTGCTTTTTTTTGTAAAACTGTGATATAATTACTATGTATATAGTAAAGAATCATACTGATTTTTGAAGAAATAAAGGTGAAATGTTATGAGCACTGATGGATTAACTCTAAAAAAGGGAAGTAATAATAGTATTGAAAACGAGTTTAACTCTGCTGAAATATTTAGATCGATACTGGGCTCCGCTCCGATTGGAATCAATTTGTGGAACGTAAATATGGTTAATATCATGTGTAATGAAACGATATTAAATGTGTTTAATATCGAGAGTGGCGAAGAATTTCTCGATAGGTTTTATGAATTTTCACCTGAAATCCAGCCTAATGGGGTTTCTTCAAAAGAGATGTCACGCATTAATTTTGAAATGGCGCTAAAAAATGGCAAACATGTTTTTAATTGGATGCATAGCACTCCAGATGGCCATAGATTACCCTGTGAAATAACCCTTATCAAACTCGAAACATCTTTAGATGAGAATTTGCTTATCGGTTTTATAAAAGACTTGCGCTTAGATTTTACAAACTTCACAAGCGAGGGTGATTACGACTATTATTTTACCGATAGACTGCCGAGAATAGTTTTGATGGACGAAATAGCCGAGCTATCAAGTGAGGATTTTTATTCGATAGATTTGCGAACAGGAAATTTGCATTATTATGGAAAGTCCTGGATTGAAGGTGCTGATGAAAACTCTTTAATTTCACTTGAAAAAATGATAGAGCTTAAAATTATGCACGAAGATGATATCAGCATCTACAAAGAGATGATGGATAATATCAAATCAGGAGAGTTTGGCTCTTGTGAAGTAAGATTTTTGATGGGAGAAAATAATTATAGGTATCATAGAATCACCTGTAAAATTTTAACAGATAGCAGTGGAGTGCCTGTTTTTGTCGTAGGGAAAAGGATAGATATACATGAGCAACGAGTGGTTGAGGAGCGTTCTCAAAAAGATTTGCTCACCGATTGCTATAACAAAATAAGCGCTGAAAATATAATAACTGAGAAACTCGCAGCAAAAGAGGGTGCAACCCATGCGTTTTTCATTATAGATATTGATAATTTTAAAGCGATAAACGATAATTTAGGGCATTATTTTGGCGATGAGGTTTTAAAGGATATATCGACTGGTTTAAAAGAGGCTTTTAGGGATGTTGATATAGTTGCGAGAATAGGCGGAGATGAGTTTATTATCTTTGTTGAAAACTTATCAGATATGAATCTTATAACGCAAAAAGCCGAAAAAATACTTGAAGTTTATCGTAAAACCTACTCAGGCGAATATAAAGACTACACTATCTCAGGAAGCGTTGGGATAGCGATTTATCCGCGAGATGGTAAGAGTTATGATGAGATATATCAAAATGCAGACAAAGCTTTAAACCATGCTAAAATACAAGGAAAAAACCGATATATGGTTTATTCCGAAGATTTTAATATTGGGACGACAAGAAGTACTACGAAAATTGAAAATGCTAATAGGATGGCGAGCTCATTTTTTGATTACGACCTTATTTCAACTGTCTTTAATATTCTTTATGAAAAGAATGGCAATAGCGACTCGATTAATATAACACTTAGCTATTTATGCCAAAAATATGGCGCTGACAGAAGCTATATTTTTGAAACATTAGATGATGGGCTAACCCTTACCAATACTTTTGAGTACTGTAAAGAAGGGATTAGCAGTGAGATAGATAATCTGCAAGGCCTACCATACGAGCTATTTGAAGATTTTCTCAACAAATCCCATAACGATATAATCTATTCAAACGACCTTCGAGAAACGCTTGAGCATGATAAAGCTTTTGAAATTATGGATGATCAAGGGATACTATCTTTTGTTCATGCTCAGATTAAGAGCGATGGGAAAATGACCTTTTTTATCGGGCTTGACGACTGCACGAAAACAAGAATATGGACAGAGCGCGAGATAAACAGCCTGCAATATATAGGGAAACTGCTATCGATTATCTTGCAGGGAACCCATTTGAGAGATGAACTAAATGAACTTGCGATAAGCAATAAAAACTCAGCTGACATTTTAGATACCTCTGATAGCGTTGTTTATGTAAGTGACTTAGAGAGCTATGAGTTGCTCTATCTTAATAAGACCGGAAAAGATGCAACCAATATAACTTCTGATGCCCAGTTTGCAGGGCAGAAGTGTTATAAGCTATTGCAGGGTAAAGATGAGCCTTGCGAATTTTGCACAAACCATCTATTAAATGAAGATGAATATTATGTCTGGACATATTATAATCCTAATTTAGATGCGACTTATCTGCTAAAGGACAAGCTTATAACTTTCAATGGGAAGATAGTACGGCTTGAGATAGCAACTGATATATCGAAAACAATAGAGCTTGAAAAAACGCTGACAGACAGACTGGCTGATGAGCAATTTTTGATGAGCTGTGTTGAGATGTTGCACTCAGAAAACGACCCAAATTCATCTATAAATTCTCTTCTTGAAGCGGTTGCGGAATACTATGATGCTGAAAGAAGCTACATATTTGAACTATCAGAGTGCGGGAAGTTTATTAACAATACCTATGAATATTGCAAAGAGGGAAGTGTGGCGTTTATTGACCAGCTTCAGAATTTGCCAATAGCTTCGCTTAGTGTTTTGCTTGAGAGATGTGAGTCGCAAGCGGCGTTTAGCTTAAATATAAATAATCTCGAAAAAACCGCGCTTGAATACGACCTTATGAAAATGCAAAACTTAGATGATATAATTATAGGTGCAATAAGAATTGAGGGCAAAGAAGTAACTGGATTTGTTGGCGTTGATAATTCAAAGAAAAATAAAGATAAAACTGCAATTATCAGAACTGTTGCAAAATTCACTGCAAACTTCCTTGATGAAACAGATCTCGTTTCAAAGCTCAATAAGCTCAGCTATTACGATACGCTAACAGGGATTAAAAACAGACATAGCTATAGCCAGGCGCTCAAAAATATCGACAGAAATATAGATAGCTTAGGAGTTTTATATGTTGATATTATTGGCCTTAGCTCATTAAATGATGCAAAGGGAATTGGCTTTGGAGATAGTGTTTTAGTTAAGCTATCAGAGATTTTATATTCTATTTTTAAGGATAAAGTTTTCAGGGTTGGCGGCGATGAATTTGTGGTGATTTCAGAGAATGTTTCTGAGTCTGACTTTGAGGGGGATATTAGTCTATTAAAAGATAAACTTTCAAAAGAGGATAGTTTTAGCACCTCAATTGGATACACATGGAATAAAAACTTTAAGAGTTTAAGCGATTTGCATGAGGGAGAAAATTACGAGCGCATTTTGCTTGAAAATTTAGAGATGGAAATTTCGAATGGAAAATATATCGTATATATGCAACCGCAAATAAATCTTTCAAATGGTAAATTTGAGAGCGCAGAGGCACTTGTAAGACGTGTTGGTGCGGGTGGTATGCTTCAAGCCCCTGTATATTTCTTGCCGTTCTATGAAAAAGAGGGGATTATTTCAAAGATTGATGAGCATGTGCTAAAAACTGTATGTAAAACGCTCAAATCATGGAAAGATAGCGGATTTGAGAAATTACCTAAGATATCAGTCAACTGTTCAAGGATGACCGTTTCAAAAGATGGTATAGTTGATAAGTTTTCAGAAATTTGCGATAGCTATGGTGTGCCGCGCTCGAATATAGTTATTGAAATAACCGAAACGATAAACGGAATAGGCGAGCATATTTTAGCGAAGATAATCAAAAACTTTTCAGATGCAGGATTCTTAGTTTCACTCGATGACTTTGGCAGCGGCTATTCTAATTTAAATTCTTTGGTTATCTCTGATTTTGATGAAATTAAAATAGATATGACGATAATTGATGGTTTGCATAAAGATAGAAAATCAAAAACCCTAACGCAGGTAGCTATCTCTCTTTGCGAAGGACTTGATAATATAACCTCTGTGGCAGAGGGAGTTGAGGATAAACAACAGCATGATATTTTATCTGAGATGGGATGTAAAGTGGGACAAGGGTACTACTATGCAAAGCCAATGCCGATAGATGATTTTACAAAAGAGTATCTCAAATAGTGAAATCTATTAGGTGTTTATTAGGTATTTGTGGCAGTTGCCGCATAGCAACAAGCTGCAAACCAATAAAATAAAGCTAATATGAACTTTTCGTCAGATGATTTAATATGATAAACTGTATTTGCATAAGCCTTGGGGGAATATAAATGAGCGGGCATAGCATTTATAATTTTAAGTTTAATGAGATGTTTTTGTTGTATGCTGCAAAAGTAGAGCGAAAAGGTAGAACATCCAAAGAATTAGTTGAGGTTATTTGTTGGCTAACAGGTTACTCAGTTGAAGAGCTTCGCGGTATAGATGATTGCATTGACATGGCAAATTTCATTGAAAATGCACCATGTCTAAATCCGAATAGAAATTTAATCACAGGTTCTATCTGTGGAGTCAAGCTCGCAGAGATAGATGAACCAATAATGAAAGAAATTCGATATTTAGATAAACTTGTTGATGAACTTGCAAAAGGCAAAGCTATGAGTAAGATATTGCGGAAATAAAGCGAAGAATGATAATACCCTATACAAAGTAAAACTACCACTATCAAAATTGACAGTGGTAGTTTGTTTTTTTATTATTAGTAGCCGTATACTAAAGGCTTTTTTATCTTAAAAAAATATTTTTAAGTTATTTCGCGAAATCGGTAACTCTGCTCTCCCTTATCATATTGATTTTAATCTGACCGGGGTAGCTTAGCTCATCTTCGATTTTTGCTGCCATCTCACGAGCGGTTAGAACCATCTGATCATCAGTTACCTTCTCAGGACTTACCATAACTCGAATTTCACGTCCCGCTTGTATAGCGAAGCATTTCTCAACACCAACAAAACTGCAAGCAATCTCTTCGAGTTTCTGAAGACGTTTGATATAGTTTTCAATATTCTCACGACGAGCACCAGGTCTTGCCGCTGAAATTGCATCTGCTGCTTGAATTAAGCATGCGACAACTGTTTTCGCTTCAACGTCACCATGGTGCGCTTCGATAGCATGAATAACATCTTCGTTCTCTTTATGCTTACGTGCAAGGTTTACGCCGATTTCAACATGGCTTCCCTCAATCTCATGGTCAAGCGCCTTGCCAAGGTCGTGCAGAAGACCTGCGCGTTTTGCAATAGCAGGGTCGAGTCCAAGCTCTGACGCCATAATTCCTGCAAGGTATGCAACCTCTATTGAATGGTCAAGAACATTCTGACCATAACTTGTCCTGTAATAAAGTCTTCCAAGGGTTTTAACTATTTCAGGGTGCAGACCGTGAATACCAACGGTCATAACCGCGTTCTCGCCCTCTTTTTTAATCTTATGCTCAATATCCCTTTTGCTCTTCTCCGCCATCTCCTCAATCCTTGCCGGATGGATTCGACCGTCGGTTATAAGTCGCTCAAGGGTTTGTCTTGCCACCTCTCGGCGAACAGGGTCAAAACATGAAACGGTTATCGCCTCTGGGGTATCATCAATAATAAGGTCAACACCAGTAAGACTCTCAAGGGTTCTGATATTTCTGCCCTCACGGCCGATTATGCGACCTTTCATCTCATCGCTCGGCAGTGGTACAACGCTTACAGTTGCCTCAGAAACGCTCTCTGCCGCAAGTCTTGATATTGCAAGTGAGATGTATTTTCTTGCAATTTCATCCGATTCGTCTTTGATTTTCTCTTCATGCTGGGTTATTCTCACCGATTTTTCATGAACAAGCTCCCCGTCAAGCATCTGGAGAAGTTGCGCTTTTGCTTGGTCTGCGGTATAACCCGATACCTTCTCAAGCATCTCAAACTGTCTTTTCTTAAGTTCATTTGCTTCACCGAGCGCATTCTCGGCATCGGCTGTTTTTAAAGCAATTGCCTCTTCTTTTTTGTCAAGATTTTCAAGTCTTTTGTCTATACTTTCTTCACGGGATAGGAGTCTGCGTTCGTTCTTTTGCAGTTCGGCTCTTCTCTCTTTTGTCTCTTTGTCGAGTCCGGTACGGAGCTTATGAATTTCGTCTTTTGCTTCTACTAAAGCTTCTTTCTTTTTCGCCTCCGCTGTTTTTATCGCTTCACTCAAGATGTTTTTCGCTTTATCTTCAGCTGAACCAAGTTCTTTTTCCGCAACATTTTTACGATAGATAAAACCTACAATAAATGCCACAAACAGCAAAACTAAAATAACTACCGAACCGACGATTACTTGCCACATTTCAAATGTCATAATTCGTCTGTTCCTTTCGTTTTAAATGAAAATAAATAAATATACATTATTTTATTAATAACATCACTACATATTGTATAATATATAGTAATTATTGTCAATAAAAATAAAAGGGTTCTTGACAAAATCATAAATAATGTTAAAATTATATTAAAGCATTGACAAGGACGGCATAAAATAACAAAGCTTTACAGAGAAAATCGCCTTTGGCTGTGAGCGATTGAGCAAAGTTTTATGCATACCACCTTTGAGTCGGCAGTAATGTGCCGCGGCGGCTCCCGTTATCGAGCAGAATGAGCGGCATTTTTATGCAACTTGGGTGGAACCGTGGAGTTTTAGCTTCATCCCTTGATTGGGATGGGGTTTTTTATTTTTTTAAGGAGGATATTATGGGTAAACTTATTTTTAAAGACAAAATTATAGAAGTTTCAGGCGGTCTTTGGGGTGATTATATCAGAGAAAATTTTCCTGATAATTTCAAAGAGTTTGTTGGAGTTTTAAAAGATGGCAAAGCAGCTTCACTATATAGCGAAGCTGAGGGGGAAGCAACACTGCTAACCTTTGCAGATAAAGAGGGTGCTGCAATTTTTAACCACAGTGCGGCTCATCTTATGGCGGCGGCGGTTTTAGCCCTCTTCCCCGAAACAAAATTATGGGTAGGTCCTGCAATTGATGGCGGGTTCTACTATGATTTCGATGTTGCGGAGCCATTTTCAGCAGAAGAGCTTGCGAAAATCGAGAAGAAGATGAAAGAGCTATCGAAAAAGGTTGGTAGATTTGAGAGATTTACTCTGCCAGCAGACGAGGCGATAATGCTCATGCAAGAGGCAAATCAGCCGTATAAGGTAGAGCTTATACGCGAACTGTCAGAGAAAGGTGAGGAGATAAGTTTTTATAAACTTGGCGATTTTGTTGATTTATGCGCAGGTCCTCATATCGGAACAGCTTCGCTAATCAAAGCGTTTAAGCTAACTGCGGCAACTGGTGCCTACCTTCGTGGAGATAGCAAAAACAAGATGCTCTGTCGAGTTTATGGAACGGCTTTTCCAAACAAAGAGATGCTTGAAGTCCATCTTGCGGCAGTTGAAGAGGCTAAGAGCCGTGACCACAATAAGCTTGGTCGTGAGCTTAAATTCTTCACAACAGTAGACTCAATCGGACAGGGCCTTCCAATCCTTCTTCCAAAAGGCGCTAAAGTTATCCAGTTGCTTGAGAGATTTGTTGAGGATGAAGAGGAAAAACGCGGATATCTTCTGACGAAAACTCCGCTTTTTGCAAAGAGCGATCTATATAAAATATCGGGACACTGGGACCACTATCGCGACGGTATGTTTGTTATTGGCGATGAGGATAAAGATGAAGAAGCGTTTGCCCTTCGTCCGATGACCTGCCCGTTCCAGTTTATGGCTTATCTCAATGAGATGCGCTCATACAGAGACCTGCCACTTCGCTATAACGAGACTTCAAAGCTATTTCGAAACGAAGAGAGCGGCGAGATGCACGGGCTAATTCGTGTCCGCCAGTTCACTATTTCAGAAGGTCACCTCGCATGCCGCCCCGACCAGGTTGAAGAGGAATTTCGCGGTTGTGTTGAGCTTGCAAAGTTTATGCTTGATACCATAGGTCTCTCTGAGGATATATCATTTAGATTCTCAAAATGGGATGAGGGTAATAAAGAAAAATATATCGGTAATGCAGATGAGTGGAACTCGGTGCAAGAACTCATGGGTGAAATACTTGATAAACTCGGTATAGACTATACTGTTGGCGTTGGCGAAGCGGCTTTCTATGGCCCAAAACTCGATATCCAGATTAAGAATGTCCATGGCAAAGAGGATACCCTGATAACAATCCAGATAGACTTCCAGCTCGCAGAGAGATTTGGTATGGAGTATGTCGATGCAGATGGAGAGAAAAAGCATCCATATGTTATCCATAGAACATCTATCGGTTGCTATGAGAGAACGCTTGCGCTTCTTATCGAGAAATATGCAGGTGCGCTCCCACTCTGGCTATCACCAACGCAGGTTGCAGTACTTCCGATTTCAGAAAAACTTGAAAAGCAAGCTAAAGAGGTGTATAATAATCTGCGGTCTGCTGGAATTCGTGCTGATTTTGATAATAGAAACGAAAAAATCGGCTATAAAATCCGCGAAGCGCAGATGTCGAAAACTCCATATATGATAATAATCGGCGAAAAAGAAGCTGAAAGCGGACTTGTTTCGGTCCGTAGCCGCAAAGAGGGGGACCTCGGTTCGATTTCATATGATGAGTTTTTAGCAAAAATAAAAGGCGAAATTGAGAGGAAAGATAGATAATGGTATCTGTTGAGAAGATTGCAAGCACCCTGAATTTAAACTATGATAAGGCGAACGAATATGCGTTTGGAAATATTTCCGGATATAACGTGATGATTAGCTATAATAAAACAAACGGAGTTTATAACATATCAACAAATGTTATCGGTGGAGATTTTTCTGATTATGCTATTAGCTCGGTCCGGGCGAGCGCTCCTGCTATATCGAATATAAGCGTTAATAAAAGCCATATTGTCGCATCGGTTATGAGAGGCTCAGATGAAAGCATCAGCCTTTCAAACGTTGTGAATTCCGCTAAAACGCTAACGGGATATTTTGCAACAAACGGCATGCAAAACAGCTGCGGTATCTGCAATAACCCAAACGCCGCCCTCAATCCATATAAAATAAATGACAATGGATATGCTGTCTGCCCAAACTGCGAAGCGCAAACAATAGCACCTGCTGCAACTGTGCAGAAGGACGAAAATATTTGGAAAGGTCTTCTCGGCGCATTTTTAGGCTCGCTTGTTGGTGTTGCGGCGATAGTTATTGTCTATACTGCGTTGGATATGGTTGCAGCTTATACCGGAATCGCTATGGCTTTAGCTTCGCTGAAAGGCTATCAGATGCTCGGCGGAAAACTAACCAAAAAAGGAGTTATCTTATCGCTTATAATCATGATAGCTATGACATTTGTTGCAGATCAGATAAACTGGGCGATAGGGATTGCTGATGTTTTTCAAGTTAATATAATTGATGCATTTTTTGCAGTACCATCTTTTATAAGTCAATATGGAGTTTTTGATGAATACCTATCACAACTACTTCAACTGCTACTCTATACAGGAATTGGTGTTGTTATACAGGTTGTTTCAACCCTTAAATCAATTGGGAAAAATAATGGCGGCGGCGCTATTTCAAAACTTGAGCAAAGGTTTTAGTTTAATATATCTTAGTTATTTCGGGCGGTGTTGTCACCGCTCGTTTTCTTTTTGAACAAAGGGTTAATAGACGTGCTATCCGCTTGCAAACAATCAATTCCTATGGTAAGATAATTTTATTAATGTGGGGTGATTTGTTATGAAGGAGATAGCTAAAACACTTGATATAAGCTACAATCAAAAGCACAAGGTCGCTTTTGGCGTGGTTTCATACTACAAGCTGTTTATCATACGAGATGATTTTCGCAATAGCTATATTATTTCTTTTGATATTGCAGGCAAGTATTTAAGCGAATATAAATGGATTGCATTGCGCTCGGCACACCGCTCAATTAATAATATAGATACCTTTGGTACACATAGCGAAATAATGGTAACTATTAGCGCAAATAAAAGAGAGGACGCCGAGACCATAAAATCGGTTATCCGTCATTTAGTATTGCTTCTCAAAGAAGACCCTCACACCAGTAGTTGCGGTGCTTGCCAAACAACTGAGAAAAAGCTGTTCCCCTCATTTGCATATGAAAAATATTTATACCTTTGCTATAATTGTCGCACTAATACAAAGAATAAGCTGATTGTACCTGATGGGGAAAATTATCTAAAAGGTTTTTTAGGTGCATTTATCATCTCATTGGTATTTGGAATTCTATTTTCCTTTGTTCAAGTTGATACATCTGCCACAGCAGATATTATAGCGTTTTCAGTACTTATTGGTGCCATTATCGGTATATTATCTATGGCTTTCTACCAGAGGTTTTCAAGATCACCAAAGTATCGCAAGTCGATAATGTATGTGAACGTCAATGCAAGAGATAGTGGTGTTATAAGAATGCCATCAGCATTTGGGATATTCTTATCGCTTCTATCATCACTGCTCGTTAGTGGATTAACTATCGTTTCAATCCATCTTATTTATCTAATCGAAAATTTAAAACTGAGTTTTAAATATGCAGTCTTAACTCTTCCAAATATATTATTAAACCCATCGTTTAATATAAATGCACCGCACTTATCTTTTGTTACCATTATATTAGGGAGTATATTAGGGGTAGCGGTAACGCTTATTTTTGTTCGTGTCATGATGTTAATCCCCCAAAGCCGACAATTCTGATATATTTCCGCTCGTTGTTTGTAAAATATAAAACTGCATTTTAGATACTCAACTGTTTAACCTTCGCTATGCATTATGCTTAGATACAAATTTCTAAAAAACTTTATTAGTTGCGAGGAGAATTTACCGTGAAAGAGATTGCAAAAAACCTAAACTTCAGCTATGACCAAAGGCTAAAAGTGGCTTTTGGGAAAGTTAATGGTGTAAATATAGCTATAAGACGCGATAGGAGCAGTGGGAATTTTCATCTATCCTTTGCTGCCACAAGTGGTGGAGAAGAAAATTTAGAGATGACTCTTCGCAGCGGATGCCGATTTATTATTTCTGTTTCGAGCGTTTCGACCCATACCGAGATTGCTATAGCGGCGGGAAGTAGCGACGAGGAGAGTTATCAAAACATAAATGCGACTATATCGCTTTTGTCTGCACGGTTTCTATCTAAAAGACAAAAAAACTGTTGCAGTATCTGCCAAAATGAAGAAGGGGATAAGGAGCCATATTTTATCGGTGGCAAGGTTATGTTTATTTGTGGTGGCTGCAGCAGAGGGGTTAATGGCAAGCCAATTTATGAAAATCCCGAGAATGTTAAAAAAGGGATTTTAGGTGCACTTTTATTTTCCTTGCCTTTTGCAGTTTTCTTCTCACTTTTCAATTTTTTCAGCTATACACACGGCTCAGAGGCGAGTAATCATGCATTTTTAATCGCTTTGGGCTTTCCGCTGGCAGGAATTACGATCTACGGATACCGCAAATTCAGTATGACAAAAGAATATTTGAAATCAATTTCAGTTTTGGTAAGCGCTCAAAATATCAAATACAAAAGAATGCTCTCGACTAAAGGTATTCTCTCTATTTTTGCGATTGCTTATTCTGCTGTAATTTTAACAACGGTTTTAACCTATGCCCTTATAATAAACAACACTTTTAGCGCAGGTCTTTTTCATTCAATTTTAATGATTGGGTATGTTATAACTGAGATTCCGCATATTCTCGGCGTATATCAGATGCTGTTGCCGTTATTCCTACTCGGCACAACAGCCTCAATCGGATTTTTGTTTTATATGGACTATATAAGCAGAGGACAATCAGATGGAGGGCACCCGATGTGAGGGGTATGGTAGCTGATTTTGCTGTAAATAAATTAAAAAGCGAAGAGGGATATTATGAAATTATCCTTCGGAAAACCTTTGGCTGTTTTCCGTTTTTTATTTTAAACTTTGCTTTTTTGGAAAAAATATTGTATAATATATAGGCGCAAATACACAAAACATCTGAAAACGATATATTTTGAAAATTTTAAGCTTCGCGTTTTCCAATTTCTAAAAAATGAATACGCCCTCTTAGTTAAATGGATAGAAGAACCTGATTCGGTGGCAAAATCAAAGATTTTGACCGAATGGCAGAACCTTGCCGCCTATCGGCGTTAATAAACCCTTTTCGGGGTTTCGCAAAGACTCACCTTTTGATAGTTTAATTTAATAAATCATATATGCCCTCTTAGTTAAATGGATAGAAGAACCTGATTCGGTGGCAAAATCAAAGATTTTGACCGAATGGCAGAACCTTGCCGCCTATCGGCGTTAATAAACCCTTTTCGGGGTTTCGCAAAGACTCACCTTTTGATAGTTTAATTTAATAAATCATATATGCCCTCTTAGTTAAATGGATATAATAAACCCCTCCTAAGGGTTAGTTGTGA
>CAYJGN010000001.1:0-96096 GCA_964369635.1 uncultured Oscillospiraceae bacterium | reverse complement strand
CGAGCTACATAGACAAAACAGTGCGAATACTCGTTGATTCATATGCAACTGCAAAAGAGGGGCACCTTGCCGGCAGAACTGACAGTGGAATGCTTGTCATGTTTCCTGGGTGCGATATACCGTTTGGCGGGTATGCCGATGTCTGTGTAAAAGAAGCGAAAAACTTCGCCGTTATAGGCGAGAAAATAAACTAAATTTAAGGAGATATTTAAAATGACAGTAGTAGAAAGAGCGCGTGAACTTGGAGCATTTATTCAGCAGGATGAGAAGTATTTAGCATTAAAAGAAGCTATGGATGCAAAGGATAACGATGCAGATTTAAATATGAAAATTGCAGAGTTTAACGAAATAAGAGCGAAAATGACAGAAAACTCGCAAAAAGGCGAAGCTGCTTCTCCTGAAAATATAGAGCTTTCAAAGACGCTACGACTAAAACAGGGCGAGATAATTGGAAACGAAAACATGATGAGATTTATGAAGGCAGAGGGCGAGCTTAACGAAACTGTTCAGATGGTTTCGCAGATTCTATCAGCAGCTATAAACGGTGAAGACCCAATGACCTATCAGCCAAGTAGCGGTTGCAGCGCTGATGGCTGTGCGAGCTGTAGCGGTTGTAACTAAACAGTTTAATAAATGAAACTTTTAAAATGGCTTTTGCTTTTGTGAAGCCATTTTTGAGCTATATGACGATAAAAAGATATGTTAGAGGTGTAAAGGTATGGCGCTTTCTCCAATGATGAGACAATACTTTGAGATAAAAGAAGAACATAAGGATAAAATCCTCTTTTTTAGGCTTGGGGATTTTTATGAGATGTTTTTTGAAGATGCGCACCTTGCTTCAAAGGAGCTTGAGCTAACGCTCACTGGAAGAGATTGCGGTCAAGAGGAGCGAGCGCCTATGTGCGGTGTGCCGTATCATAGTGCTGAGAGCTATATTGCAAGGCTTATCGAGAAGGGCTATAAAGTTGCTATCTGTGAGCAACTTGAATCGGTTTCATCGACAAAAGGCCCTGTACGGAGGGATGTTACAAGAATTATCTCACCCGGAACAGTTATCGAGGGAAGTATGCTCGATGAGAGCAAAAATAACTTTTTAGCAGCTGTTTATTTCGAAGAGGAGCGGGCAGTTATTGCCTTTGCAGATATAACTACTGGAAATGGTAGGTTTTTGGTTTTAACCGAGGATATAGAGCGAGGGGTTATTGATGAGATATCAAAAATATCTCCGAGCGAAGTTATTTATAATTCGTCAGCTGGAGGATACCCAGCGGCAATAGCGTTTATAAAATATAAAGCTGGTATACCAAATACCATGGTTTCAAAGCAGTTTTGTTTTGAGGGTGTTCGGTATCTGCAAGATAATATCGAGATAAAAAACAGCGTACTTGAGGATAAAGACGAGGGACTGGCTGCGGTTGCTATGGTAGCCCAGTATCTTTTAGAGAACCATCTTGATAATATTTTAAAGGTATTGAGCTTTGTTGATTCAAAAAAACTATCGAATATGCAACTTGATTTTGCTGTTCGTCGAAATTTAGAGCTTACCAAAACTGCAAGGGGCGATGGAAAGCGCGGTAGCCTTTTCTGGGTTCTCGATAATACGAAAACTTCTATGGGACGAAGACTGCTTCGAAACTATATAGAACAGCCGTTATATGATAAGCAGCTTATTCGCGAGAGGCTTGATTTAGTTGAAGAACTTATAGCAGACTATTCGCTTCGTCAAAGTTTTAAAGAGGCATTTATTAATATCTACGATATCGAGAGGATAGTTAGTAGAATTGTTTTTGGAACTGCGCAGGCTATTGAAGTTTACAATCTTCTGCTTACCCTTCAAAAGCTACCAGAAATAAAAAAACTTGCAAAAGAGCTTAAAACACCTCTTGGAAGAGCGATTGAGAGCGAGCTTGACCCGCTTTTAGAGCTTGCTTGCATTATAAATGATACCCTTGCAAATCCTGAAAACAATATCTATAAAGATGGTGAAGTCATAAGGCGTGGGTTTAATCAAGAGCTTGATGAGCTAAAAGATCTTTTAACTGGTGGTCGGGGTCTTATTATAGATATGGAAGCGCGTGAGCGTGAAGCAGTTGGGATTAAAAATCTGAAAATTGGATATAACAAGGTTTTTGGCTACTACATAGAGGTTACAAAATCGTTTGTCGATAGAGTACCAGAGCGATATATAAGAAAGCAGACGCTGACAAATGCCGAGAGATATATAACGCCTGAGCTTAAAGAGTATGAAGAAAAGGTGCTATATGCAAGCGAGAAGGTATTAAAGCTTGAGAGCGAGATTTTTGCTAATTTGAAAAATCAAATAGCACAAAAGCTGCAACCGCTTCAAAAAACAGCGTCAGCAGTAGCGAGACTTGATCTGTTTGTCTGCTTTGCAACGGTCAGCGAGAAAAACAACTATTGTAAGCCGACAGTGTCAAATAGCGGAAAGATTGAGATAACAGAGGGCAGGCATCCTGTTGTTGAGACTATACTAAACGACTCTATTTTCGTTCCGAATGATACGAATCTTGATATGGATAACAATCGAGTAATGATTATAACAGGGCCTAATATGGCTGGTAAATCTACCTATATGCGGCAGACGGCGATAATCTGCATAATGATGCAGATGGGTTGTTTTGTGCCGGCAAAGAGGGCTCATCTTCCGCTTATCGACAGGATTTTTACGAGAGTTGGAGCTTCAGATGATTTGTTTATGGGTCAATCAACATTTATGGTCGAGATGAGCGAAGTTGCCTTTATTTTGGATAGTGCGACGAAAAACAGCCTTATTATCCTTGATGAAGTCGGGCGTGGAACCTCAACTTTTGATGGGATGAGCATAGCTAAAGCTGTTGTTGAGCATATTGCAGATACCAAAAAAATCGGCGCAAAAACTATGTTTGCAACCCACTATCATGAGATAACTGATATGGAGCATGATATCGAGGGAATCGTTAATGTCAGCACTGCCGTTAAAAAGAAAGGCGACGAGGTTATTTTCTTGCGTCGTGTGGTTAAAGGTGGGGCGGATGAGAGTTTTGGAATTGAAGTTGCGAAACTTGCAGGCGTTCCGAAAACGGTGATAAAAAGAGCGTATGAGATTTTGAAAACACTTGAAACAGAAAGCGATAAGCCAAAGGTGAGAAAGACTGCGGATATAGAAGATATTGAAGCTGATAGTAGTGCAGAGGTTATTGCGAGTATTTGCGATGTAGATTTGCAGACTCTCTCTCCGCTTGAAGCATTGAACTTTTTAAATGAGCTTCAAAATAAACTTAAATAAGGAGTAGTTTTTGTGATTAATCTGTTGCCACAACATATAGCAGAGCTTATAGCTGCCGGCGAGGTAGTTGAGAGACCTCTTTCGGTTGTAAAAGAGCTTGTTGAAAACTCAATAGATGCAGGAGCGAAGTCGATAACCGTTGAGATACGCGATGGTGGAACTACCTATATTAGAGTGCGTGATGATGGAGCTGGTATCGCAAAAGAAGATATTCAAAAAGCCTTTTTAAGACATGCAACTTCAAAGATTTCAGAATATGAAGATCTTGAATATTTAAATACACTTGGATTTCGCGGAGAAGCGCTTGCTGCTATCTGTGCTGTTTCAAGAGTTGAGCTTTTAACTGCAACTGATAATGAAAATGGCGCTCTTTATCGAATAGAGGGTGGCGTTGAAATAGAGCTTGATGATGCAGGTTGCCCACGTGGCACTACTTTCGTGATTACCGATTTATTTTACAATACCCCAGCGCGCATGAAGTTTTTAAAAAAGAACAGCACAGAGGGAAATGCAATAGCCGATATTTTGGATAAACTGGCACTCTCAAATCCAGATATTTCATTTAGATTTATAAAAGATGGAAAAGAGGAGCTATATACTCCAGGCGATGGCAAGCTTGCTTCTGCAATAACTGCTGTTTTAGGAAAAAACTATTTTGATGGCCTTATTCCGCTATCATTCGAACAAGATAGCTACTGTATTAATGGGTTCATAACAAAACCAACAGCGGCGAGAGGATCTCGCTCTATGCAGTATTTCTTTATAAATGATAGATTTGTTAAAAATAGGATAATTGGAGCAGCGCTTGATAAGGCGTTTTCAAAGATGATAACGAGTGGTAGGTTTGCGGGTTGTGTTTTGTTTTTGAATATGCCATCTCCGCTTGTTGATGTTAATGTCCATCCGAATAAGACCGAGGTGCGCTTTGGGGATGATAGAGATATCTTTGATGTTGTTTATAGAGGGGTTTCAAATGCCCTGAATAAAGATATGGAAATTCCAAGACTTAAGCTACCAAAAAGCGAAGTTTCTCCATCAGAGGAGCTACCGATAACAGAACAGCAGTCGCTATTTAAAAATAAGGCAGAGAACAAAAGTCTGCCGATATACAAAAGGGAACCGAAGACGTTGGAAGAGAAAAGTCTTCTATTTAATCAAAGCAATGCGATGATATCGTTTGTTGAAAATGTTGTGCGCGAATTCGATAGAAAAATAATAGTTGATGATGTTGACGAGGATGTCGAGAGAATAGAAGCCCTGGTTTATTCTACTAAAAACAAGACAGTCGCTGATGAAATTTTCATTAAAGAAGAAAATAATTATAGCGCTGATAACGAGCTGCAAAAGACAGACGATGAAAGCGATAAGACGGTAAACGACAAAAAAGTGGAAGTCGGTGATATATCATCAAATACTGTGGAGTATGAGGTGCTCGGGGAAGTTTTTGGCGGTTATGTTGTTGTTAAACTCGAAGCCGAGATGCTATTAATTGATAAGCATGCGGCGCACGAGCGATATACATACGAGACGATAAAAGAAAATTTAGGTGAAAACGATATGCAACACCTTTTATCGCCGATAGCTATAAATTTAAGTAAAACTGAATATGACGTAGTTATAAGCAATACTGAGATTTTAAGTAAAGTTGGATTTGAGGTCGAAGATTTCGGAGTTGGAACGGTTGTTGTGAGAGCGGCGCCGATGGTATTAAAGAGCAGCAAGATAGAGGATACCATTTTAGATATAGCAAAGCAGCTTTCAGCTGGAAGTCGTAAACTTGATATCGAGGCGATAGATGACATAATCCACTCGGTTTCTTGTAGAGCTTCGCTTATGTATGGAAAAGAGAGCGATATCCTAAACCTTCGTGCAGTGGTTGATTTTGTTTTGAAATATAAAGAGGTACGATATTGCCCGCACGGCAGACCAGTTGCATACGCGATAACAAAAAAACAGATAGATAAGCAGTTTATGAGAATATGAGCAAGATAGATTTAATTGCGGTGGTAGGACCTACCGCTTCAGGGAAAAGCGCTGTTTCAATAGAGATTGCAAAACAGCTAAAAACAGAGATTATTAACTGCGACTCAATGCAGATTTATAAAGAGATGAATATCGGCACTGCGAAAATTAAAAACAGCGAGATGGAGGGGATACCTCATCATCTGCTGTCTATATGCAGTGTATCTGAGCAATATAGCGTTGCGGCGTTCTGCGCTGATGCTACAAGAGAAATAGAGAAAATAAAGCAAAGCGGGAAAATCCCAGTAGTCGTTGGTGGGACAGGTCTTTATATCGATAGCCTTGTAAATGGAATTGCCTTTACAGAAGAGGATACCGATATGCTTAAAGAAAAATACAAGGATATTTTAGAAAAAGAGGGAAAAGAGTATCTTCATTCGTTATTAAAAGAAGTTGATTTGCAATCAGCGATAGATATTCATCAAAATAACACGAAAAGAGTTATAAGGGCGCTTGTTGCAACTGAGCATAATGGAAAACCTTTTTCTATGCAAAAGACTGAGAATATAGGCAAAAACAAAAGGTACAATGCGATGTACATTGGGCTTTGTTTAGATAACCGTGAGCAGTTATATAAAAAAATCGACAAAAGAGTTGATATGATGATTGATGAGGGGCTTGTGAGTGAAGCGAAAGAGCTTTACAATACCTCTTTATCTGATACTGCTGCGGCGGCAATAGGATACAAAGAGATTTTTTCGCATTTTAACGGCGAAATATCGCTTGAAAGAGCTTATGAGCTGATAAAGCAAAGAAGCAGAAACTACGCGAAAAGGCAGCTTACTTGGTTTCGGCGCAACAAAGAGATTAACTGGTTGAATCCAGCTGATGATAATTTTAAAAACGACCTTTTGAAACTTTTAAGAGAGCATAATTTATGAAAAAAATAATTCCAAAATTAATGGCAGGAGCGCTAATTCTGTTACTCGTCTTTTATTTTGGCTACCAGATATTTAGTCTTGGCGGCCCATCTGTTGAAACGCAAACAGTTTATGAATTCAGCACTCAAATTAAAACGTCGGGACAGGCTGTTATTTTCAGAGAAGAAGCGAGTTATCCACTAAATTATAGCGGTTCGTTGCTTTTTACCGTGAGCGATGGCGATAAGGTAGGTAATGGGAGCGTTATTGCGAAAGTTTACCAAAATGATGACGACGCTGTGAACGCAACAGCAGTTGAAAACTTAAGTGAAGAGATAGAGCTTTTAGATGAGATTCGTCTGCCGAGTTTATCGGGGGTTACCTCGATAGAGTCGATAAACAGGCAGATTTATAGTGAGATTGTTGATATAAAAGATGCTGCAGAAGGTTCTGTTCTGCTTGATATCGACTACAATTATGATAATTTAATAACCCTGCTATATCAAAAATCAATTTCTGTTAATCAGAATGTCAACTATCTCGATACCCTTATAGCAGATCTTCGAGGCGAGCGAGATAGTTTGAGCGCAACGATATCCCCGCCAGATAATATTTATACAAACAGTGGCGGTTATTTTGTTTCATTCACAGATGGACTTGAAGAATATCTAAGCATTGAAAATGGTTTTGCTCTAACGCCTGCCCAGATTGATGAAATATCAAAGCAAGAGATTGAGATAGATTTTGAAAATTACAAGCTCGCTACGAGCTATGAAAATTATTTTGCTGTTTTAGTTGATGCCGTGCAGGCTGAGATATTTGAGGGGCGAAATAGCGTTACGATTTCATACGATGCGCTCATAGCCGATAGCATAAAAGCTGACATCATTTCAATAAACTACTACGACGACGAGCAAGCTGTTATGATACTTAAAACTATAAACACTTCCGAGAGTGTTTTCACAAATAGAACAGTAAACGTTGAGATATTTAAAAATGAAGTTTCGGGACTTCGAGTGCCAATAACTGCACTTAGAATAATTGATGATGTATTCGGGGTTTATATAGTACAAAACAACAAGCTGACCTTTAAAAAAGTTGATATCATATACGAAGATGAAAGCTACTTTATCGCAGAAATGCAAAGTGATTCAGATTACCTTTTGCTTTTTGATGAGGTCGTTGTTGGAGGTACTGATTTATATGAGGGGAAACAGGTATGATTGATGTTGTTTCAAATATCGGGTATATAAACGAGTGCGTTGAAAATGCAGCTTTAGAGAGCGGCAGAAAACGAAGTGATATCGAGGTGGTTGCAGTTACAAAAACTGTTGACCCAACTCTTGTTAATATTGCCCTTCAAAACGGCATTAAAATTATAGGTGAAAATCGCATACAGGAGTTTTTAGAGAAAAAAGATAGCTATATATGCTCTGAGCGATCTTTTATCGGAACATTACAGCGAAATAAAGCAAAAGATGCAGTTAGGTATTTTGATTTAATCGAGAGCGTTGACAGTATAAAGCTTGCAGTGCAAATTGATGCAAAAGCAAAGGAATACGGCAAAACTCAAAATATTTTAATTGAGGTCAATATAGGGGAAGAAGAGAGCAAGGGTGGAATAGCGAAAGATGAGCTTTTCGAGACTATTCATTTTATTTCAGAAAACCTTGCAAATGTTCGAATAAAGGGGCTTATGGCTATCCCGCCACCGGGCGATGAAAGGCAAATTCGAGCGAATTTTTATGCAATGCAAAAACTGTTTATTGACAACAGAGCAAAAAAATATGATAATGTCTATATGGATATTCTTTCAATGGGGATGTCTGACGACTTTTCATATGCCATAAAAGAGGGAGCTACCAGAATTCGATTAGGTTCACTTTTGTTTGGTAAGAGAAAATATTAAAAATAAAGAGAGGAAAATTTTAAATTTTTACGGTGAAATGATATGGCTATAATTGAGAGCATAAAAAACTTTTTTGGGTATAGTGAAGATGTGGATGATACCGATGAAGTTGGATTTGGAGACGAAGAGGTATTCACTAAAAAAGAGAGCAAAGACGATAGTGAAGCTCAACTTCGCAAAAACAACAAGGTAGTTAATATTCATGCAACAACTTCTCTGCAGGTGGTACTTGTGAAACCTGAGCGTTTTGATGATGCAAGCACTGTTGCAGACCATCTAAACAACAAAAGAACAGTTGTTTTAAATCTTGAGGGAACTAATAAAGATATATCGAGAAGATTAATTGATTTTCTCTCGGGTGTTGCATATGCAAACAACGGACAGATAAAAAGAGTTGCAAACAGTACATTTATAATAACACCATATAATGTTGATATTATGGGTGAGCTTATTGATGAGCTTGAGAGTAACGGTGTTTACTTTTAATGAAGATATCTTCTGATAAACTTCTGATTTCAAAGCTTCGAGACAAAATTCATAAAGAGCGCGGTAGCGGTATTGGATTTTTGAAAGAAAACGAGATTGCGACAGCGATAAATTTTCTAAAGTCTGAGCATCTTTTTGATTATAGGCTTGATGGAGGATACCCTGAAGCGGAGCGGAAATTTATAATATTTGGCGATGAAGAAGGTAGCTGTTTTTTTAAGGCAATTAAAATTTCTCATAATGGAGGCGGAAAGCTTACCCATAGAGATTATTTAGGCTCGCTTATGTCGCTTCTTATAAAGCGCGAGTCTATTGGCGATATTCTTATATATGAAGGTTATGCTATTGCATTTTTAGCGGTTTCGGTGGCGCAGAGTGTTTTAAATGAACTGATAAAAGTTGCAAATAAGAATGTTTCGGTCGAGTATTTTGATGGTCAGATAAACGATGATGAAAGTAGTAAGCTTCTAAAAAATGGAACTGTTGCGGCCCTTCGTTTAGATGCAGTCGTTGCAGAGTTTATAAATAGCGGGCGCAGCAGTGCGGTAACGCTTATTGAAAAAGGTCTTTGTGCGATTAACGGAGTGACAGAAACGAAAAAGACCAAAATGGTAAACGATGGGGATAGTATCTCTGTTCGTGGATATGGGAAATTTAAGTTTATCGAGGTTGTAGGGCAAACCAAAAAAGGCAATCTCAAAATAAGCTTTATTAAGTATATTTAGGAGGTATCTTATGATAACTTTAAAGGAAATTGAAAGCATTGAATTTAAAAAGGCAGGTATGAGCGGCTATAAGGCAAGCGAAGTTGAGGCTTTTGTCGATAGTGTTATTGAGTTTGCAAAAGCGCAAACAAAGCAGATTGAAGACCTTGAGGGCAAGCTTTATGCATTGGCTGATAAGGTTGAAGAGTATAGATCTGATGAAGAGAGTATTAAAGATACGGTTATTTCAGCGAAAAAAATTGCTGAAAAAATTCTAATTGATGCAAAGACAAAAGCAGAAGGTTTTATTGCAGAAGCTGATAAAAAGGCTGTCATGATAGTTGGAGATGCAGAGAGAAAGGCTATTGCTGAAGCAGATAAGCTAAATAAGCTAAAACAAGAGATTTCCGATTTTAAAACAACAGTGCTATCTCTTTACAAATCTCACCTTGAGTCGATAAGCAAACTTCCAAATTCACCTGAAGCGAGAGAAGAGATAAAAGAGGATAATGCTGAAATAGCTGAGGATTTGAAAGAAATAGAAGCGGAGAATAAGATTTAATGGCTATTTTAGCTGTTGGAGTAATCTCTATACTTGCAATAATTGATCAGATTATAAAGCATTTCATTTTTGTTTATCTGCAAGGCAATCCTGATATAGTGCTTATTCCAAATGTCCTATATCTTCGTTATAGCGAAAATACTGGGGCGGCTTTTGGAATTTTTTCAGACTCAACTGTTTTTTTAAGCATTGTGAGTGCTGTGGTTGTTGTGGTTGGACTTTATTTTATTTTTTCAAAAAAATTTATTAACAAGTTTGTCTATGCAACTATCATAATGATAATTGCAGGAGGACTTGGAAATTTAATAGACAGGGTGTTTCGAGGATTTGTCGTCGATTATATCTACTTTAGTCCGATTAACTTCCCCGTCTTTAACTTTGCCGATATTCTTATAACTGTCGGTGAAGTTTTGATTTTGATTTATTTAATCTTCTTCTATAAAGAAGGGACAGAGCTTCGATATAATGGATAATAATATTTTTATAATTGATGAGCCCCATATAGGGGTGAGAATTGATAGTTTTCTATCAAAAAAGCTGCCAGAATATTCGAGGTCTTTTATTCAAAAGGCTATAGAAGATGGTCAGGTGTTAATAAACGATAAAGCTGTATCAAAGAACTATAAACTTCGTATATCAGATAGCGTATTTTTAGATATAGCAAAACCAACCCCCATAGATGCAGTACCTTGCGAGATGGATATAGATATAATCTACGAGGATGAATATATAGCGGTTATTAATAAAGAGAAGGGGATAGTTGTTCACCCAGCGCCTGGAAACTATGAAAATACCCTTGTTAATGGTCTGCTTTACAGACTTTCCGATAGCCTATCGGGTATCGGAGGAAAGCTTCGACCAGGTATTGTTCATAGGATAGATAAAGATACCTCAGGGCTTTTGGTTATAGCCAAAAACGATATGGCGCATATCTCGCTATCAGCTCAGCTAAAAGAGCATACTGCAAGCAGAATTTATGATGCGGTGGTGCTTGGACGGGTTAAAGAAGATAGTGGAACTATAGATAAACCTCTCGGCAGAGATAAAAAGAATAGGGTTAAAATAGCTGTATCGGCCGATGGTAAAAGAGCTGTCACCCATTATGAAATAGTAAAACGATACCAAAGGTATACACATATAAGATGCAGTCTTGAAACAGGGAGAACACATCAGATAAGGGTGCATTTAGCTTCCCTTGGTCACCCATTGGCGGGAGATGCGCTTTATGGTGCGCCGCAGATAAAAAGGCTTGCAGGTCAGTGCTTGCATGCATCAAAACTTGTCCTTACCCATCCGAAAACGGGAGAAGTTGTTCAGTTTGAAACGCAGTTGCCCGCATATTTTGCGGATTTTTTAAAAACGCTTAAGGAGGAATAGGTGAAAAAAATATTTGAAGGATGCCTTCTGCTAACTGATATGGATGGAACGCTTATCCATTCGCCAAATCCTGTTGCCGAAGAGAATAAAGCTGCAATCGAGCGATTTATCGAGCTTGGTGGCAAATTCGCTATTGCAACTGGTAGAAGCCCAATTAATGCATTTAAATATCTAAATGATGTTAAATTAAATGCACCGTCGATATTATTTAACGGCGGTATGATTTTCAATAGAGATACAAAAGAAACTATAAGAGAGCACTTTATGCCAGCCGGTTCTTCGCAGCAGATAGAGAGCATTGCAAAGGATTTTAAAGACCTTGGAGTTGAGCTTATAAACGGGACAAACTCTTATAGAACATCAAATAATGATATAATCTCAACCCGTGAGAAAAAAGAGAATATAAGCTATATTGATATAATGTTTGATAAGATTGATTTTGATTATCACAAGGCAATTCTTGGATATTCGCCTGAAAAGATGCAAGGTTTGAAAGAATATGTTAATGATAGAATAGAGGACTTTGAAGGGATTGAGTTTGTTAATTCAAGTGATTTTTACCTCGAGGTTATGCCAAAAGGGGTAAATAAAGGAACTGCACTTATAGAACTCGCAGAAATACTGAATATTTCGCGTGAGAACGTTTTTGCAATAGGAGATTTCCATAACGATATAGATATGTTACGAGAAGCTGGTATTTCAGCGGCGCCAGAGAGCGGACATCCCGATATCTTAGCGATGGTTGACGTTGTTGTTGGGGATTATCGAAAACATGCAATCGCCGATTTTGTAGATTATTAATACGATATTAGAGGCAATGTGCTTTAATTATATATTAGAGGAGGAAGAAAAATGGACGCTAATCTAAAAAAAGAATTATCTTTAGCGGCAGCGAAAATTAGACTGGGAGCTGTTACCGGTGTTTACAGCGCTAAATCAGGACATCCGGGTGGTTCACTATCTATTGCCGACATCATGACTTATCTCTATATGAAAGAGATGAATGTTGACCCGAAAAACCCTAAAGCAGAAGGAAGGGACAGATTTGTCCTCTCAAAAGGACATACTTGCCCAGCTTTATACGCAACACTTGCGCATAAAGGCTATTTCTCAATGGATGAGATGAAAAATTTAAGAAAACCTCACGGTATCCTTCAGGGACATCCGAATATGAAAGATTGCCCAGGTGTTGATATGTCGAGTGGCTCGCTTGGACAGGGATTCTCGGTAGCAGTTGGAATGGCGCTATCGGCGAAGCTTTCAGGCAATGATTATAGAACATACTGCGCTATCGGTGACGGTGAGCTTCAAGAGGGACAGATTTGGGAGGCTGCTATGTTTGCAGCTCACAATAATCTCGATAACCTTGTAGCTATAGTTGATAGCAACGGACTTCAGATTGATGGTAAAGTTGATGAAGTTTGCTCACCAGCGCCTATTGATAAGAAGTTTGAAGCGTTTGGCTTTAATGTTGTTATGATAGATGGACATGACTTCGATGAAATCGAAAAAGCATTTGAAAATGCTAAAAACTGCAAAGGCAAACCAACTGCAATTATTGCAAAAACCAATAAAGGTCGCGGTGTTAGCTATATGCATGATAACGCAGCTTGGCATGGCGCTGCTCCGAACGACGAGCAGTTCAAAACAGCTACAGATGAGCTAATGGCTGTTATAAATTCTTTGGAGGTATAGAAAATGGCTGATATGGTAAAAAAAGCTACGAGAGAGAGCTACGGCGAAGCTTTAGTAGAACTTGGAAATAAGAGCAAAGATATAATTGTCCTTGATGCCGACCTTGCAAAGGCAACTATGACGATAAAATTCAAAAATGAGCACCCAGAGCAGTTTATCGACTGCGGTATAGCAGAAGCTAATATGATGGGCGTTGCGGCAGGACTTTCGCTAACAGGTAAAGTTCCTTTTGCAAGCACCTTTGCAATGTTTGCTGCTGGACGTGCTTTCGAGCAGGTTCGCAATACTATAGGATATCCTCACCTAAACGTTAAAATCGGCGCAACACATGCTGGTATGTCTGTTGGTGAAGATGGTGCAACTCATCAGTGTAATGAAGATATTGCTCTTATGAGAACTATCCCAGGTATGACTATAATAAACCCAGCTGATGCAGTTGAAGCAAAAGCGGCAGTTTTCGCAGCAGCAGAGTTTAATGGTCCTGTTTATATGAGATTTGGCAGACTTGCAACACCTATATTCAACGATGAAGCAACATACAAGTTTGAAATAGGAAAAGGCGTTGTTGTGAAAGATGGAACAGACGTTACCATAGTTGCAACAGGACTTATGGTCTATGAAGCGGTTATGGCGGCAGAAGAGCTTGCAAAAGACGGAATATCTGCAAGAGTTGTTAATATCCATACGATAAAACCTCTTGATAACGAGCTTATCCTAAAATGCGCGAAAGAGACAGGCGCTATCGTTACTGCTGAAGAGCACAGCATTATAGGCGGCCTTGGAAGTGCTGTTTGTGACCTGCTTTCAGCTGAATGCCCAACACCTGTTGTTAAAGTTGGCGTAAACGATACTTATGGAACTTCAGGCCCAGCACCAGTTGTCCTAAAAGAGTACGGCCTCTGCGCTGAGAATATCGTGAAGAATGCAAAAATAGCAGTTTCAAAGAAATAAATTAACATTAAAAGGTGCCGTAAGGCACCTTTTTTTCGAGAAAAAATGGCTATGAGTGTGTTATGTTCATAGCCATTTAAATTTAAGGGATTAGAAAGAATAATCTATATAATGAGAGATATTGTTTTAATCTTTCTGTTATGGTATACTTTTAATTAGGATTTTAAAGACAGGGGAAATAAAATTATGCTTAAAATTTCAAGAGATAGCGTTATGAATATGGAAAATGCTATAAGGGGAGCTCGAAACCCGATGAACAGCTGGGCACGTATGGATAGCTATTATGATGATAAGGGGAGCTATGTCCTCGGACAAAACGATCTTGACCTCGCAGCGAGACTTTGCAGGGCTGGGAGTGATCATAGAAAGTTTATAAGGCAGATTTTGGTCTCGCTCGATATAGAAGCGCCGCTATATTGGTGGAAAGAATACGATACATATAAGGTTTCAACTGTTGCGAACTCAACAAGCACTATGCATAAAATCCACTCAAAGCCTTTTGAGATGAGCGATTTTAGCGTTGATAAACTAACTGACGATGCAACCGCGCAGATGGAGAGTTTTATAGCATTTTTAGAAGAGATGCGGGTGAAATTCGTTGAGAGCAAAGATAAAAGCTATTGGTACAATATGATTCAGCTGCTACCCTCAAGCTATAATCAGCTTCGAACCTGTACTCTAAACTATGAAACCCTCGCAAATATCTACTATTCAAGAAAAGGGCATAAACTCGATGAGTGGCATGTGTTTTGCGACTGGATTGAAAGCCTTCCATATGCAAAAGAGCTCATAATTGGAACAAGGGTAAAAGCGGCAGAGTAGACTGAATAAAATTTGTGTAAATTAAAACACCGTCCAAATAATTGGACGGTGTTTTTGCTTGCTTTAAAGTTAAATAAAGATTAAGACTCGGGGATAATCTCTATATCTTTATCTTTTAATATATTGAGCAGTTTTGCTCTCTTGAAGATAAGAAACTTATATTTAACAGTATAATTCTTATCATCTTTAAATGTTATCTGAAATCCTGGAAAGAAAAAAGCTGTTTTACATAGCTTTATCTCGATAATCTTATCATAAAAGATTTCAAAATACTTAACATGCTCAGGTAGATTCTTTTTTGTTTGGTAAAACATCATATCATCTCTTGCGACTATTGTGCCGCCATGTAATCCTAAAATTGAAAGATATGAAATAAATACTTCTTCCATTATAAACACCTCTTATTTTAATCTGTTTTATATTATAGCAGAAATATATCTAAAATACCATATTTGCATGCATTTTATTTTGTTTTAATACAAATTTAACAGTTTACATCGATTTTACAATTACCGTATTTTAAACTTTACAATGAAAAACTATAATCATAGCTGTAAGAAAAAAGAAAGAAAAAAGATTTAAAAGGAGACATTAAGAATGAAACTTAAAAAGTTAATATCACTTGGACTTGCATCTGTTTTAGCGCTATCACTTGCAGCATGTGGGGGTAGCGGAGATAGCTCATCTTCATCAGAGGCGGGCGGAGATTCATCTTCATCATCAGAAGCTGCTGGTGGATCGGATCTTGGAGCTATAACAGTTATAACACGTGAGGACGGTTCGGGAACACGTGGCGCTTTCACAGAGATAACAGGAATAGATGATGGCGAAAACGGAGACAGAACAACTCTTGACGCAGTAGTACAAGATGGTACTGGTAAAGTTATGACAGCAGTTGCATCAGATCCTGCAGCAATCGGATATATCTCACTTGGTTCACTTGATGATTCAGTTAAAGCAGTTATGGTTGACGGAGTTGAAGCAACAGTTGAGAATATAAACAGCGGCGAGTACAAAGTTGCAAGACCTTTCAATATAGCAACTCTAACAGGAACAGACCTTGACGCAGTTTCACAGGAACTAATCGACTTTATCTTCACAGCAGAAGCTCAGGCAATCGTAGAAGGAGAAGGATTTATAGCAGTTGAAGCTACAACAGCATCATTTGAGTCAACACAGCCAGAAGGCACAATAGTTGTTGGTGGTTCAACATCAGTATACCCAGTAATGGAGAAACTTGTTGAGGCATACAGAGCGCTTAACCCAAATGCAACAATAACAATCGAAGGAATCGGTTCTTCAGCAGGTATGAACGGTGCAATTGATGGTTCTTTCAGCATCGGTATGGCCAGCCGTGACTTGAAAGATAGCGAGCTTGAAAGCCTAACACCTTATGTAATTGCAATGGATGGTATCGCGGTTGTTGTAAATAATGAGAATTCACTATCAGACATTTCAATGGAGCAGATAATGAATATCTACATCGGTGAAATCACAGATTACAGCGAGCTTAACTAATTACTGAAATATAACGGCTTATTAAAATTATAAGCCGTTTATTTTCATATCTTGGAGGATATATGCTAAGGGAAAAGGGAAAAGAAGCGATTTTTGAAATACTATTTTTGTTAATAGCTACTGTTTCAATCGTCTGTGTTCTTGTTATTTGTATATTTTTGTTTTCAGAAGGTATTCCAGCAGTAGCTGAAATAGGTGCGTTCGATTTCCTTCTTGGAACAGAGTGGCGTCCAACTAATGAAAGTAATCCGCAGTTTGGAATTCTGCCGATGATACTCGGTAGTTTATACATAACTCTTGGAGCAGTTATTATTGGCGTCCCAATAGGGGTGTTGACAGCTGTATTCTTAACTAAATACTGCCCAAAAAAGATATACAAGTTTTTAAAACCAGCGGTTGATTTAATGGCGGGAATACCCTCGATTTTGTATGGATTTTTTGGTATAATGGTTATGGTTCCCTTTATCCGTGATTTCTTTGATGGGTTTTTACATAAAACACTTGGCCTTGAAATTTTTGCAACTAACGGACAATCTATCCTCACAGCATCATTTCTCCTCGGAATTATGATTCTTCCAACGGTCATAAGTCTTTCAGAGAGCGCTATTAGAGCTGTTCCTGACAACTACTATGAGGGTGCGCGTGCGCTTGGTGCAACCCATGAGAGCGGTATATTTAAAGTTGTACTGCCTGCTGCAAAGAGCGGAATTATGGCTTCTGTGGTACTTGGAATCGGTCGTGCAATAGGAGAGACGATGGCGGTTATAATGGTTGCAGGAAACCAGCCTCGTATTACAAACAACATCCTTGAGGGTATAAGAACCATGACGGCAAACGTTGTTATGGAGATGAAATATGCTTCAGGACTTCATGAAGAGGCGCTAATAGCAACAGGTCTTGTTCTTTTTGTTTTCATTCTTATAATAAATCTCATCTTTTCAATTGTTAAGAGAAAGGTGGGGAACTGATGAAAAAACTAAGTCCGACGAAATTTTTTGTCTATTTTTCAGCGTTACTGACCTTTTCGGTAGTTCTATTTATAATTATATATATCCTTGCAATGGGTCTTCCGCAAGTTTTTAATGAAATATCAAAACTTTTTTCAGGTCTTCCTTCAATTTTTGAGTTTGCATATAATTCAGAGAATGCATCAATAGTTCCCTCGGTAATAAACACGATAATTATGATAATCATAGCGGTCTCGATTTCAGGAGCTCTTGGCATTGCAACTGCTATCTATCTTGTTGAGTACGCAAAGACTGGGAATAAAGTAGTTGAGGTTATAAGAATAACATCAGAGACGCTATCTGGAATACCCTCAATAATATACGGACTATTTGGATATCTCTTCTTTGTTGTTTTTGTAGGGTTTAGCTTTAGTTTAATAGCTGGTATTTTAACAATATCAATTATGATACTCCCGCTTATAATTCGCTCGACTGAAGAGGCACTAAAAGCTGTGCCTATAAGTTATAGAGAGGCGAGTTTTGGTCTTGGAGCTGCAAAGCTTCGAACTATTTTCAAAATTGTTTTGCCATCGGCTTCGAATGGAATTTTGGCAGGTGTTATCCTTGCTATCGGACGAATCGTTGGAGAAACAGCAGCACTTATCTATACATCAGGCAGTAACGGAGTTCTTGCGGCAAACCCTATAATGGGCGGTGGCAGAACGATGTCGGTACATATGTATATGCTATCAAGCGAAGGTAGATATATGGATCAGGCATTTGCAACAGCGGCTATACTGCTACTTATAATAGTTGGTATAAACTATCTATCAACATTCCTTGCGAAAAAGCTTATGAACGGAGCAAAGTAAAAAATGGATAAATTTCAAATAAATAATGCAAATCTCTACTATGGCGACTTTCATGCGCTAAAAGATATTAATCTCAAAATTCCCCAAAACAAGATAACTGCTTTTATAGGGCCATCTGGTTGTGGTAAATCAACCCTTATTAAGAGCCTTAATAGAATGAACGACCTCGTTGAAGGGTGCAAGATAACAGGTGAGTTTCTCCTTGACGGCGAGAATATCTATCAGGATATGGATACGAATATTCTCCGTAAAAGGGTTGGAATGGTTTTCCAAAAACCAAACCCGTTCCCAATGTCTATATATAATAATATAGCATATGGTCCGAGGACCCACGGGATAAAAGAAAAACACCGTCTTGATGAGATAGTTGAGCAGTCGCTTCGAAATGCCGCTATATGGGATGAAGTTAAAGATAGACTTCACCGCTCAGCACTGAGCCTATCGGGTGGTCAGCAGCAGAGAATCTGCATAGCAAGGGCGCTTGCGGTAAATCCTGAGGTGCTTTTAATGGACGAGCCAACTTCAGCGCTCGACCCTATTTCAACTGCAAAAATCGAAGATTTAGCGGTTGAGCTTCGCGATAAATATACGATAGTTATAGTTACCCATAATATGCAGCAGGCAACCCGTATTTCAGACAGGACTGCATTTTTCCTAATCGGAGAGATTATAGAGGAAAATGATACTGAAACGCTATTTTCAAATCCGACAAATCAGAAAACAGAGGATTATATCACCGGACGTTTCGGTTAAGATAATCGGTTTTCCGCTCTTGACAAAATAAACGATTTATATTATAGTATTTTAAGAATTGAGTCATAGAAATATGGTGAGATTTTACTACCGCCCGTCTTTGGGTGATGGCAGAGTACGTCTGTCGTTTGCGAAATATCGCAAAGGTGAAGTAATTCACATTATTGAATGCGCTAAGCGCAACTTTTATAAGCTGGCAACTTAATTGCCTGTTGGGTTCATTCGCCCGAAGTGTACTTTAGGTGCATACTTGTAAAATTGTCAATAAGAGTAGTAAAAGTGTTTCTCGCTGTATAGACTCTGCTAATCGGAATTTTTCTTGTAACGACTTTTTTAGAGGTATATCGCCTAAATGGCAATATACCTTTTTTATTTTGGAGGAAAAAATGTCTGATAAACTAAAAATCTATGGGTTTAACAACATAACAAAGTCGCTAAGCTTTAATATCTATGATATCTGTTATGCTAAAACTGCAAGGGAGCAGCAGGATTATATCAAATATATCAATGAGCAGTATAATTCAGATAGGCTAACCGATATCCTAACAAAGCTTACAGATATGATTGGTGCTACCGTTCTCAATATCTCAAAGCAGGACTATGAGCCACAAGGTGCATCTGTTACCTTTCTTATAGCGGAGGAGAGCATGGTGAATAAAAGGAGCGGAGAAACTGTTGTTGCCCATCTTGATAAAAGCCATGTAACCGTTCATACCTACCCGGAATACCACCCGGAAAATGCTATTGCAACTTTTAGAGTTGATATCGAGGTTTCGACCTGTGGGGATATAACGCCGCTTAAAACCCTTGATTTTCTTATAGGTAACTTTGATTCTGATATTATTACGATGGACTATCGCGTTCGTGGATTTACACGCGATATTCACGGTAAAAAGGTTTTCAACGATAATAAAGTCACCTCAATTCAAGATTATATAAAAGAAGAAACGCTTGAGAAGTATGATGCGGTGGATGTTAATATGTATCAGTCGAATATCTTTCATACAAAGATGCTTATTAAAGATATCATACTGCAAAACTATCTCTTTAACGCTGATGTTTATGAAATTCTGCCAAAGACAAGGCTTTCGATAACTAATGCGCTTCGCAAAGAGATGATAGAGATATTTAGCGGACTTAATATCTATTAGGAGTGGCGATGAAATTAAATCAAGATAGAGCGCCGATAAAAGATGCTCTCATAGAGCTTAAAAAGAATAAAACTGTCCCGTTTGATGTGCCGGGACATAAAAGGGGGCGCGGAAACCCAGACCTTGTTGATTTTTTGGGTGAGAAATGCTTATCAGTCGATACAAACTCTCAAAAATGCCTCGATAACCTCTGTCATCCGATATCGGTTATAAAAGAAGCAGAAGAGCTTGCTGCCGATGCCTTTGGTGCGGCTTATGCCTTCTTAATGGTAGGTGGGACGACTGCGTCTGTTCAGTCGATGATATTTGCATCAGTTAAAAGAGGGGATAAAATTCTCCTTCCGAGAAATGTTCACAGGAGCGTTATTAATGCTCTTGTTTTGTGTGGAGCTTACCCTGTTTATATAAGCTCTCAAATTGAAGAAAGCCTTGGTATCGCTGTTGGGATAACTCTTACCGATGTTAAAAAAGCGATAGATGCGAACCCCACCGCGAAAGCAATACTTATAAACAACCCGACCTATTATGGAATCTGCTCTGATTTGAAGTCGATAGTTGAGCTTGCACACAGCAGAGGACTTATGGCTCTTGTTGATGAAGCTCATGGAACTCATTTTTATTTTGGCGATAATATGCCGATATCCGCTATGGCAGCTGGTGCTGACTTTGCAAGTGTTTCAATGCATAAATCAGGTGGCTCGCTCACCCAGAGCTCTATTCTGCTAATAGGGGATAGGGTGAATAAAGATTATGTGCGCCAGATAATAAACTTAACTCAAAGCACCAGTGGCTCTTACCTTTTGATGTCGAGCCTTGATATATCAAGAAAAACATTAGCGCTAAATGGGAAAAGCCTGTTTAAAAAGGTTATGAAATTTGCAAGTTATGCAAGGGAAGAAATAGAGCTAATAGGAGACTATCTTCCATATTCAAAAAAACTTATCGACGGCAAAGGGATTTTCAATTTTGATGAGACAAAGCTATCTGTAAGTACAGTGGGAATCGGACTTGCTGGAATAGAAGTTTATGATATACTGCGAGATGAATATGATATCCAGATAGAATTTGGTGATCTTGGAAATATTCTCGCTTATATTTCAGTTGGGGATAAAAATAAAAATATTGAGCGGCTTATTTCAGCCCTTGCGGAGATAAAAAGATGCTATAAAAAAGAAGCCAAAGACTTTTTTAAGAGCGAATATATAATTCCGCATGTTGAGCTATCGCCGCAACAGGCTTTCTATGCAGAGACCGAGAAAAAAGCGATTAATAGATGTCTTGGTGAGATTGCTTGTGAGTTTGTTATGTGCTACCCGCCGGGTATACCGATTTTAGCGCCTGGTGAGAGGGTAACAAAAGAAGCGCTCGACTATATAAAAGAGGCAAAATCTAAAGGTTGCTTAATAACAGGACCTCAGAGTATGGATATAGATTATCTGCAAGTTTATAGAGGAGAGGGTTATAATGGATGATTTATGGTATAGCGAATATCACACCCCGACGGTTAAATTATCGATAAAAGTTTCAGAGCAGTTGCATTTTGAAAAGAGCGATTACCAGACTATATCGGTCTATGATTCGCCTGAATTTGGCAGATTTCTAACCCTCGATGGGGTTATGATGCTCACCGAAAAGGATGAGTTTATCTACCATGAGATGATAGCTCATATTCCTATGTCGGTAAACAAGGGTATTAAAAGCGTTCTTGTAATAGGTGCTGGAGACGGCGGTGTTCTTCGCGAATTATCGAAATACAAAACTATTGAAAAGATAGATTTAGTCGAGATTGATGAGCGGGTAATTGAAGTTTCAAAGCAGTTTTTGGAGAAAACAGCGATAGGGTTTTCTGACCCACGTGTCAATATAGTTATTGCCGATGGTCTTCGTTTTATAAGGCATATTGAGAATGAGTATGATTTGATTATAGTTGATTCAACCGACCCCTCAGGCCCTGGCGAGGTGCTATTCACAAAAGAATTTTATGGCAACTGCCACAGAGCACTTACCGATGATGGAATTATGGTAAATCAGCATGAGAGCCCGTTTTACAAAGGGGACGCAGAAGAGATGATGCGAGCGCATGCGAGAATTTCGCCATCGTTTCCAATATGCAGAGTTTATCAGGCGCATATACCGACCTACCCATCGGGACATTGGCTTTTTGGGTTTGCATCAAAGAAATACCATCCGCTTAAGGATTTTGATGAGAGCTATTTCAATAGCCTTGATATCAAAACACGATACTACACAACGAATCTGCACAAAGGCGCTTTCTATCTGCCGAAATATGTTGAGGAGATGCTTTTAGTTAATGAATAAGAATATAACAACATTTATAGCTTGCGAGAGCGAATATAGCGATAGCGATATCGTCCTTTTCGGCGCTCCTTTTGATGGGACAACATCCTATCGACCGGGAACTCGCTTTGGCCCCTCTGCTATTCGAAATGAGAGCTATGGAATAGAGAGTTACTCGCCCTATTGCGATAAAGATTTATCGGATATAAAGGTTTTTGATGCGGGGGACTTAGAGCTTCCATTTGGCAATGCTTCAAGGGTTTTAGAAGAAATTGAAAGCTTCGCTGATAAAATATTTGCCGATGGGAAAAAACCTGTTATGCTCGGAGGAGAGCATCTTATAACACTTGGAGCGGTCAGAGCAGCATATAAAAAATATCCCGATTTGCATATAATTCACCTTGATGCCCATACCGACTTGCGTGATGACTATATCGGTGAAGAGCTTACCCACTCGGGAGTTATAAAGCAGATATGGAATTTTTTAGGGGATGGCAAAATTCATCAGTTTGGAATTAGAAGCGGTGAACGAGAAGAATTCTTGTTTGCGAAAAAGCACTGCAAGATAAATCTCTTTGACCTTACGGGTTTTGAAAAAACAGTTGGAGAGCTTGAGGGAAAACCCGTCTATTTCACCCTTGACCTCGATGTTCTCGACCCCTCAAACTTCTGCGGAACTGGAACGCCTGAGGCAGGTGGGGTGAGCTTTAAAGAGCTAATAAGTGCAGTTTTACAGTTGAATAAACTGAATATTGTTGGTTGCGATATAAATGAGCTGTCACCGCATTATGATATGAGTGGTGCTTCAACAGCGCTTGCTTGCAAGATAACAAGAGAGATACTGTTGCAGCTATAAATCTTTATAGCTTTACAATGATAAAATGCCGTTTTAGGCGACAAATATTAATTAAACTGCCGATAATCGGCATAATGGAGGGTAAAAAAATGGGAAGAGCTTTAATAATCGGTTGCGGCGGCGTTGCCTCGGTAACTATACACAAATGCTGTCAGAACAGCGAAGTTTTTGAGGAGATAATGATAGCTTCAAGAACTAAATCAAAATGCGATGAGCTAAAAGAAAAACTCGAAGGAACAACTAAAACAAAAATCACAACTGCGCAGATAGATGCAGATGATGTTCCAGCACTAATTGCACTTATAAATGATTATAAGCCTGATGTTGTTGTGAATTTAGCGCTGCCATATAATGATTTGAATATTATGGATGCTTGTCTTGCAACAAAAACCCACTATCTTGATACCGCAAACTATGAGCCAATAGAGACTGCAAAATTTGAATATAAATGGCAATGGGAATATAAAGAGAGATTTGAGAAGGCTGGTATCTGCGCTGTTCTCGGTTGCGGATTTGACCCAGGAGTTACAGGTATCTACACAGCATATGCGCTAAAGCATCATTTTGATGAGATAAACTACCTCGATATCCTCGACTGCAACGGCGGTGACCACGGCTACCCATTTGCGACAAACTTCAACCCTGAGATAAATATTCGTGAGATAACTGCAAACGGCAGATACTGGGAGAATGGGGAGTTTATCGAGACAAAACCGCTTGAGATAAAAAGGGAGTATAACTTTAAGGGTGTTGGGGATAAGGATATGTATCTTCTATACCACGAGGAGCTTGAGAGTCTTGCTATAAATACCCCAGGTATAAAGAGAATTCGCTTCTTTATGACATTTGGACAGAGCTATATAAACCACCTAACCTGTCTGCAAAACGTTGGTATGACCTCTATTGAGCCAATTATCTATGAGGGGCGCGAAATAGTACCGCTTCAGTTCTTAAAGGCGGTATTGCCAGACCCTGCTTCGCTCGGTCCCAGAACAAAAGGCAAGACTAATATCGGATGTATCTTCACAGGTAAAAAAGACGGTGTTACAAAACATCATTATATCTATAACGTTTGCGATCATGAAGAGTGCTTTAAAGAGGTCGGTAGCCAGGCAATTTCCTATACAACAGGAGTACCAGCGATGGTTGGTGCTATGCTTATGATGCAGGGGGTTTGGAATAAACCGGGCGTTTATAACGTTGAGGAGTTTGACCCAGATCCGTTTATGGATGTTATCGGGAAATGGGGACTTCCTTTTGAAGAGGATGTAAACCCTGTTTTGGTAGACTGATGAATAGCAATATATTAAGTCTTCCAACTCCTTGCTATGTTATTGATGAGGCAAAACTGAAGGGAAATTTGAAGATTTTAAAGTCGGTGGCAGAGAGGGCGAACTGCAAAATTCTGCTTGCACAAAAAGCATTTTCTGCATACTCTCTCTATCCGCTAATCGGTGAATATCTCTCGGGGACAACTGCAAGCGGTCTTTTTGAAGCAAAGCTCGGGGCTGAGGAGATGGGTGGCGAAACCCATGTGTTTTCCGCCGCATACAGAGACGATCAGATTGATGAGATTATAGATATTTGTGATCATATAATATTCAATTCATTCTCCCAGTGGGAGAGGTACAGAGAAAAGGCAATAAACAGCAGAAAAAGCTTTGGAATTCGAGTAAATCCAGAGT
Source organism: uncultured Oscillospiraceae bacterium (assembly GCA_964369635.1). Classification (GTDB taxonomy): domain Bacteria; phylum Bacillota; class Clostridia; order Oscillospirales; family Ruminococcaceae; genus CAYJGN01. Next base: position 71,342 of record CAYJGN010000001.1, on the reverse strand, counting down.
GTCAAACAGGTTCTCATGAGATTTATGACCCCTGTGCGCCATATTCAAGAATGGGCGTTACTGCTGATAATTTCAGAGCTGATCTACTTGATGGAATTGAAGGGCTTCATTTCCATACTCTATGCGAGCAGAATAGCGATGATTTTGTTTTGACCCTTAAAGCCTTTGAAGAGAAGTTTGGGCAGTATATTAGCCGTATGAAATGGATAAACTTCGGCGGTGGCCATCACATAACACGAGATGACTATGATATAGAGCTGCTCGTATCCACTATAAAGAGTTTTAAAGAGCGGTATGATGTAGAGGTTTACTTAGAGCCAGGTGAGGCAGTGGCGCTTAATGCTGGTTATCTCGTTACAACTGTTTTGGATATCATAGAAAACGGCAAAGAGATAGCAATACTCGATACCTCTGCTGCATGCCATATGCCTGATGTTATTGAGATGCCATATAGGCCGCCTCTATATAAAAGCGGTGAAGAGGGGGATAAAGAGCATAGCTATCGACTTGCAGGCCCTACCTGTCTTACCGGTGATATAATAGGGGATTATAGCTTTGATGAGAGACTTAATATAGGGGATAAGCTGATTTTTAAGGATATGGCTATCTACTCGATGGTAAAAAACAATACTTTTAACGGTATGCCACTACCGTCAATTTCGATTTTGCGAGAGAGCGGAGAGTGCGAAATAATAAAAGAGTTTGGATATAGCGATTTTAAAGATAGGCTATAAGTTATTATTTTATCAAATTAAATAAATAGCTTCAAAAAAATGGATGTGAACTTTAGTTCACATCCATTTCTGTTTATTAAAACAACTGGTAAAGAAAATTTATATTTTGCGGTGTTCTGGGTTTCCGTAAATCTTTCAGATGTTTTGTAGGGCGAGCGAATGAGCGCCGCCTGTGGCGGATAAAGCGAATAGAGCGAAGCGCCGCAATACAGAGCAATTTGAGCGAATGCGAAAAGTGCGACAATATTGCAAGAGGACACGGCTTGCCTTGACCGCAAGTTTACTGGAATTTGGCGGACATGGCAAGCCATCTCCCTACACGATAACAGGTGAATTTTTCGTAGTTTAGATAGCGGAGATTATTTATATTTTGTTCGAGTAGATACAGTATCCGTTCTTGTTATTTTTTTTGCGCTCATACATAGCAAGATCAGCGCAATGGTAAAGCTCTTTAAAAGATATACCGTTGCTCGGTGCTATTGCTATTCCGACACTTGAAGATAGAGTTACGGTTACGCCATCTTCGATATAATCTTTCTTAATGTTTTTGCAGATAACGTCCGCTTTTTTAATTATATCTTCAGTTTCGGCAGTGTTTTTGATAAATGCAATAAATTCATCGCCGCCAATTCTACCTATAATATCATCAGAGCGGAAGCTTCTTTTAATTTTTTCGAAAACTTCTTTTAAGACTTTGTCGCCATAAACGTGGCCGAAATTATCGTTAATAGCTTTGAAGTTATCAAGGTCAATCATAAAGATAATTCCTTGTTTATCGGTATTAAGATGCTCTGATATTAAGCGTTCGGTGGCTGCCTTGTTATAGGAACCGAGCAGAGGGTCTAAATCTGCTTTATGCGATAGTTCGCTTTGCCTTGTCATATGGTCATCAATATCATCGAAAACCGTTATAACAGCTAAAATTTCATCTCTTTTAATATCTTTTCTTATTGAGATAGATGTTCGAAGCCATTTGTAGTTATTATCCTCACTGTATGCATGCATTCTTGAGTAGTTTGTGATTTCTGTTATGTTGTTTTTAAAATTTTCAAGAATATTCCCAATCGACTCAAATGCGACTGCTTTTTCATAATCTTCAGGGTGAACTCTGTTTTTATGCGAAGTTTTAATATATTCTGAGAATGATGAAAAGGGGATATCAATTGTTTTTCCACGAACAATATTACTGGTAACAATATCTTTTGTGCAATTAACTTCCATAACGACGAGTGAACGACTTTCGATAAGCTGCTTATAGATTGTTGCTTTTTCTAAATTTTCGCGGCGTTTTCGAAGAGTATCTATTGAAACGAGCATGAAAATAGATGAGTAACTTGCTGCGACCCAGCAAAGTGCACTAATAATCTGGTTTAGCTGAAGCAACCAATAATCTATTTCGTATATGTAGATATTTCCGCTTACTATAAAATAAACATTTGCAAATGTTAAAAGTACAATGATTAGTTTGAGATATCCTGCTTTTTCGGTTACAAAACTGAAAAAATTCTTAGAGATAAATTTTAGGATTACAGTTGAAACAATTATGCAAACAATAGTTGTTAGTATTAGGATAATCCAAAAGGTGGTTAAATTTTGCGATAAAGCATATATAGACTGTCCTGAAACAATTGAGTATATAGAGGCGACAATAGCTCGAACAGCCATTATATGAAAATTAAATTGGAGTACAACGTAAATTTTTGATAATGCTGCTTGTTTTGGATAATGGAAAAATGTTGTTAACAGATATACAACGAGCATAATTGTATACCCAAGTGCGGACATGCTCTCAAAAAACACAAGCATTACCGTTCCTAAAGTACCTGAAATTAAACCAAACGAAAGTTTTTTCAATATCCCATAATTTGAATTGAATATTCTTTCGACAAGCTCTAAGTATAAAAAGTTATTAAAAAGAAAAAGTAAAAAGAATAAAATAACTAACACCTTTTAGATACCCACCAATCTAAATATATTTAAAACAATTACTATTATACACGAGAAAAACAGAAATTGCAACAAAAAAATTATATCTATTAGATATGAATACTGTAACAAAAAGACAGCGAACTATATTAGTTAGCTGTCTTTTAATAATATAAGATGAATGTTAGCCTTTTGCTTTAATAATATGTTGTTTTTACTGATTATATCAATCAAACAGCTGTAGTTAAAAAGCTAACTTACTGGTAAAGTTTGATATAATTTATAGAAAATAAATTTTTTTATTCAACTGTAACTGATTTTGCGAGATTTCGAGGTTTATCAACATCGCAACCTCTGATAACCGAGCTATAATAAGCAAAAAGCTGAAGTGGCACAGCTGATAGAAGCGGGGTGAATAGGTCGGGACAATCGGGGATATTTACCCTGTAATCTGAACAGTCTGAAAGATCGGAGGTGCTTTCTTTGCAGAAAATCAATACTTTTGCACCGCGAGCTTTCGTCTCTTTAATGTTTGAGACCATCTTTTCGAGAAGCTTTTGCTGTGTTGCGACTGCAAGGACAGGGATATTATCGGTAATGAGCGAGATTGTTCCGTGTTTTAGCTCACCAGCAGCGTATGCTTCACTATGGATATATGAAATTTCCTTAAGTTTTAATGAACCCTCAAGGGATGCTGAGTAATCAAGTCCGCGTCCGAGGAAGAATAAATCTTTGCAGTTGATAAAAAGAGAAGCATACTGCTTTATCTCTTCATCATTTAAAAGGCATTTTTCAACAAGTGATGGAATTTCACAAAGAGTTGAGAAGAGGGAGATAGCCTCTTCTTCTGTTATGCTTCCCCTTGCAAAAGCTAAATTAATTGCAAGCATATAAAGAACAGAGAGCTGAACTGAGTATGCTTTAGTTGAAGCGACAGATATCTCAGGTCCTGCCCAGGTATAGATAACGCTATTGCTCTCGCGCGCTATGCTACTACCGACAACATTCACAATACCAATAACATGGCATCCATGTCTTTTTGCAAGTTTAAGAGCTGCAAGAGTGTCTGCTGTTTCGCCAGATTGGCTGATTATTATAACAAGATCTTCCTTATTGATTATAGGGTCACGGTAGCGGAATTCAGAAGCTATATCAACATCCACTTGAATTCTCGCGAGCTTTTCGATTAAAGCTTTGCCGACCATTCCTGCATGCATAGCGGTACCACAACCGACAATATGGATTTTATTGTATTTTTTGAGATTTTCAATCGTGAGATTTTCTATACCGAAATTTGGAAGGCCGTTTTCGCCAATTCGGGGATTGATCGTATCTCTTAGTGCCTTTGGCTGCTCATTAATCTCTTTTAGCATAAAATGCGGGTATCCGCCTTTTTCTGCTGCCTCGATATCAAAATTTGCAGTAAGGCGCTCTTTTTTAATTTCGTTTTGATAGAGGTCGATAATTTTAACTGAATCCTTTTTAACTATCGCTATTTCATTTTCTTCCAGTAGGTGGTAGTCTTTAGTGTATTTAAGTATCGCTGGAATATCGCTTGCAATAAAATTCTCACCTTCTGAGAGCCCAACGATCAAAGGACTCTCTTTTCTTATTGCGTAAATCGTATCTGGAAAATCGCCAAAGACTATACCAAAAGCATAAGAGCCGCGAATTTCTTCAACTGTTTCTTTTATAGCGGATATCGGGTCGCCGCTATATTTATCTTCAAGTAGCTTTGAGACAGTTTCGGTATCGGTTTCAGACTCAAACTGATATCCTTTTTTAATTAAGTGTTTTTTAATATCAAGGTAGTTTTCAATAATGCCGTTATGCACTATCGAAACAACACCGCTGCCATGCGGATGAGAATTGATATCTGATGGCTCACCGTGCGTTGCCCAACGGGTATGGCCGATACCGCAATTCGATGGACTTAAGTTTGAAGAAATAAGTTTTTCTTCAAGTAGCTTTAATCTGCCCTTTGATTTTATCGTTCTGATACTGTTGTTTTCAAAAAAAGAAACACCAGCGCTATCATATCCTCGGTACTCAAGTTTTGAGAGACCTGCAATTAATACATCGGTACAATTTTTACTACCGATATAACCAACTATTCCACACATAAAAATAAACCTTTCAAATTCATCTCGACAATTTTGTTTTGAGATTACTCTCATAATTTGTATGCCGATTAACGAGTGGAAAACAAATTCCACCCGGAGGAGCATCCGCCGATTTTTTTCGATAACTCCTCACCTCGTCAGCCAAAATTTGGCTCAGGCGCTCTCGGTTTTTTTGTTATTACTTCACCTCCAAGTTTTTAGTCCGATAAGTTATTATACCATTTTTCTATAAAAAAGTCCACGAAAAAACAAAGCTAACAGTTTAAATTAGCTGTTAGCTTTTTATAGTTTTATTTTGTTTCTTATATTTCTGTGATAGAAGACGGTGAGGTTATGAAGTGAATAATCATAAACTAAAAATGTTAAATTTGCAACCACGATAAATGCTGCAACCATTATAGAACCAGACTTTGCAAACTCTGCTACAAGCTCTTCAAGTGAGAAGAGGGTTATTGCAAGATAGTAAACAGATGCAATAGAAGCATTAAACAAAACCACCTTCACAACATATGCGATCTGCTTATATCGTATCTTTTCAATATAGCATTTCGCTATCGGGTAATAGCCGAGTAGAGCTGTGAAAATAACTGCCGCTTCTCTATCGGGAGTTGTGAGAAAAGAGATTATTGCAACTGCAAAAAAAGCAATGATAGCATTTCGTCTGCCGACCTCAAGAGAGAGGGCGAAAAGAACAAACCCTGATATCGCCGGCATCAAAAAGGTTGAAAAAGGAAATATACCGGTAAATAACATTAAAACGACTGAAACAGCGCTGAAAACTCCGCAAAGAGAAATAATCTTCGAGCTTCTCATTTAGCAAGGCCCACAATCACAGCACATATCAGCGCAAATTAGAGCAGTACATATATCGCAAACCGAGCAGCTTGAACCTCCCATATTTCCAGGGCCGCCCCTATATCCGCCGTTTCGGCTCTGCATAATTCTATTGTGAGCTTCTTTATATTCGCGATTAGTTGGGTCTTGACGAACGCTCTCACTAAAATGCATAGTAGCATCTTCAAGCCAGCCTTTTGAGTAGAAAACAGTACCTTTTAGAAAATGCCATTCTGCATCTCTATCATTCTCAGCAATTGCCCCAAGAAGCACTTCGGCATCCTCTATATGTCCGCTTCGCACCATTCTGCGAATTTCACTGTAATCAACATTTGAAGCTGCCGTCGCTTTTTTCTCTGCTGCCTCTTTGTTTCCGCGTCGCTCAGCCATAATCGCATCAAATGCTTCATTTATTGCTCGCATCTTTTCTTCGGCAAGAGAGGATAGTGGGTTATCTCTATATTTGTCTGGGCTGTATTTTTGCGCGAGTGAGCGATATTTTTCTTTTATCGTTTCATCACTCTCGCTTCTTTCAGCTCCAAGTATTCTATATGCTTCGTTCATTATTATCTTTCCCTTCTTTTTTGATTAATTGTTGTGCACGCCCTACAAGGCCGAAATAAATAAAATTATCTAAAACATCTTTGAAATTATAAAATGATAGCTTTTCATAGCTATTTATAATTTCTCCAATAGTCGTATTTATAAGTTTTTCAAAATAAGCAGTTTCTTCTTTTTCTGCCCTTAAAAATGGATTAAATTCACCTTTTTTCTTGTCACTTTGAAGGTCATCATATGCATCGCAAAAATAAATATATCTGCCGAGCAGGTAGCAAAACCTTGAAAGAGCAGGGTCTAAATTATCTAAAAAAAACTCCTCCGCCATAACAACAAGGATTTTTGCGCTGTTATCTGCATATCCATCAATTGATAGTGTTTTATCTTTTTCAGATACCGATTGATTTTGAGTAAGCCTACTTAGTTTTTCACAGACTTTGGGATAATGCGATAAAGATTTCTTGTTTCCCATTGCAAAATAAGGGTTTAAAAGATGGTTCATAAAGTTTGCTGGAAATTTTTTATCTTCAATATCATCTTTGTTTTTGAGATATATTAGCGACGCCGCGCAGTAAGCGGTATAGGTGAGTGCTTTGTTTTCATTTATATAGTTGCATTTTTTGAGTGGATTTGCCCTGCAACGCGATTTAGTTATCGTATGCTCTTTTTCGGTAAGAGCGGTAAAAAGCATTGCCATAAATGCAAAATCATAGCTTAGGGTGAATTTGAAAAGAGGGTTTATCTTTTCGCTAAGCTCTTTGCAGAGTGCGCAGTAGATAGTTTTATAAGCCTCAAACTCTTTGAACTTCATCTCAGGTTTATAGGGGGTTAGATATCCAAACATATTTTATCCTTAAAATTAATTATATATATTAGGTATTCTACCATAAAAATAATATAAAAACCAGTAGGTAGGTGGAAAATGTCTCTTATAACAATAATTTTTATCGCGATATCAGTTTCGATGGATGCAGGAGCTATTTGCATTTCAGATGGGATGTCGCTTAATAGAGTACGGATAAAAACTGTGCTAAAAGCGGTGGTTGCATATGGAAGTATCTGCATTATATTACCATTTATAGGCTATAACCTCGGTGAAAGTCTCTATATTATAATAAACAACTATGACCATTTTGTGGCTTATTTTATCCTTGTTTATCTCGGAGCGGCTATGATATTCTCTTTTCGCGCAGGGGATTATGAGCATAAATCTGATATATCATTTACAAGTTTTATAAAAAAAGCATTCCTCACAAGTATTGATAGTGCCGCCGCGGGTTTTTCTGTTGGAGCTTCTTTTGGAAATATCTATATATTTTTATCGACTATTTTTATTGTTACAACGATAGTCGTTGTCTTCTCGCTATATATCGGAAATAAAATAGGGGACTTATATATAAAACCAATAGTTTTTATTGCTGGCGGCAGTTTGATTATAAATGGGTTTATAGTTTTAATAACCGATTTATCTCTACATTTTTCTTGACTAATATCTCATAGATGTTATAATTTTTATATCTGCATAACAAGGGGAGTGGGCTTATGACATTTTGGAACAAAGAAATAGAAACGCTAAAGCGAGAAGAGCTTGATGCGATGCAACTTGAAAGGTTTAAAAGACTAATCTCGTATTGCACAGAAAATGTTCCGTTTTATAGGGAGAGATTTGCAAAGGCTGGCATTACTGCTGATAAGATAAAATCGCTATCAGATATTGAGCATATACCAGTAACGACAAAAGAGGATATTAGAGATAATTATCCAACAGGGCTATTTGCCGCGAAAAGGAAGGATATAGTCAGAGTTCATGCTTCAAGCGGAACGACTGGTAACCCTACTGTTGTTGGATATACCAAAAATGATATAAACAACTGGTCAGAGGTGGTTGCGAGGTTGCTTGTTGCCGCTGGGTGCAGTGATGAGGATATCGTGCAAATTGCATTTGGTTATGGCCTGTTTACAGGAGCGCTCGGTCTGCATTATGGACTTGAAAATATCGGAGCTATGGTTATTCCAGCATCGAGCGGAAATACCGAAAAGCAGATTAAGATGCTTGCCGACCTTGGTGCAACAGGACTTGTTTCAACCCCGTCTTATGCTTTGCATATAGCGGAAGTTATGAAAGATCTTGGATATAAAAGAGAGGACTTTAAGCTGAAATTAGGATTTTTTGGTTCAGAAGGATGCTCTCTTGAGATGCGCGATGCAATAGAGGATGCACTTGGAATTTTTGCAACAGATAACTATGGTTTATCTGAAATAATAGGTCCTGGAGTTTCGGGGGACTGTTATTTAAGATGCGGTATGCATATCGCAGAAGATCATTTTTACCCTGAAATTATTGATAGCAATAGCCTAAAGGTTTTGGGGGATGGTGTCGAGGGTGAGCTTGTCCTCTCAACTCTAACAAAAGAAGGAATACCGCTGATAAGATATAGAACTAAAGATATAACAGAGCTTAATAGCGATACCTGTGGTTGTGGGCGAACCCATCGCAGGATGGACAAGATTCGCGGAAGAAGCGATGATATGCTGAAAATCCGCGGAGTTAATGTTTTCCCATCGCAGATAGAGAGTGTTATTGTTAAAATACCGCAACTTGGGCCGCACTATCAGCTGATAGTTTCAAGAGAGGGTTTTGCGGACAGGCTTGAAGTTAAAGTTGAGTTAATTGATGCATCGGTGCTTGAGAGCTATAAAGACCTTGAGATGGTGCAGAAGATGGTTCGAAGCAAACTGTTATCGGTCCTCGGACTCGATTGCAAAGTTTCGCTTGTCGCACCAAAGACTATCGAGAGATTTATCGGTAAGGCTGTGCGTGTTGTAGATTTAAGGAATGGGTAAGGTGGATATATGAAAAAGAAACTTATGCTTGGCAACGAAGCGGTTGCCAGAGGAGTTTATGAATCGGGGGCGCAGGTTGTTTCAAGCTATCCTGGAACTCCAAGTACCGAGATAACTGAATATATTAGCGGTTATAGCGAGATTAAAAGCGAATGGGCGCCAAATGAAAAGGTAGCTCTTGAAACTGCTATTGGCGCATCGATTATGGGCTCACGTGCATTTTCAGCGATGAAGCATGTTGGTCTTAATGTTGCGGCAGACCCGCTTTTTACAGTGTCGTACACCGGTGTCAATGGCGGACTTGTTATAGCCGTTGCAGACGACCCTGGTATGCACTCATCACAAAATGAGCAGGATACAAGAAACCTTGGGTATGCATCAAAGATACCGGTGCTTGAGCCGGCAGACTCTGAGGAATGCCGCCTTTTCACCAAAACAGCTTTTGAGCTATCTGAAGAGTGCGATACTCCTGTTATAATAAGATTATCCACTCGTATCTCACACACACAAACTATGACCACAACAGAAGATAGAGCACAAATAGCGAGAAAAGAATATAAAAAAGACCCAGCGAAATTCGTTATGATGCCGGGCTTTGCAAGGGGCAGAAGGCTTGTTGTTGAGAAGAGGATGGGCGAACTTGAAGAGATTGCTGGTAGTAATCGCTATAACAAAATAATAGATAACAATAGCGAAATAGGCGTTATAACAAGTGGAATTAGCTATCAATATGCAAGAGAGGCTCTTGGGGATAAGGTTTCATACCTAAAACTCGGTATGGTTTATCCGTTATCGAAAGATTTAATAGCAGACTTCTGCAAAGATAAAGATATTGTTTATGTTGTTGAGGAGCTCGACCCATTTATAGAAAACTTCTGTCTTCAAAATGATATTTCTGTTGTAGGATCAAAAGTTTTACCAAGAATTGGTGAGATGACTGCAGCAGCTGTTCGAGAGGCAATACTCGGTGAGAAATTTGCCTTTAAAACCCTTGATGAAAATATGCCTATGCGCCCACCTGTGCTATGTCCAGGCTGTCCGCATAGAGGTGCTTTCCATATTTTATCAAAACTAAAATACACCGTTTCAGGCGATATCGGATGCTACACCCTCGGTGCTGGCGCTCCGCTATTTGGAATTGACTCAACTATCTGCATGGGAGCATCTGTTTCAGCGCTGCACGGTATGAATTTAAGCGATAGTGAAAATGCAAATAAGAGGGTTGCGGTTATAGGCGACTCAACATTTGCCCATTCGGGTATTACGGGGCTTATAAACGCTGTTTATAACAACACAAACAGCACGGTTATAGTTCTTGACAACAGCATAACAGGTATGACTGGACATCAGAATAACCCGCTAAACGGTATGAATATAATAGGTGAGCCGGCATCAGCTATAAACCTTGAGATGCTTTGTGAGTCTGTTGGGATTAAAAACGTCTTTGTAGTTGACCCTTGTGATCTAATAGAGTTTGAGAAGACGGTAAAAGAAGCAACATCGCTTAATGCTCCATCTGTTATAATTGCGAGAAGACCTTGTGTTCTTCTAAAGAGCGTTAAAAAATATCCACCACTAATTGTGAAAGACTGTAAAAACTGCAAAGCATGCATGAAGATAGGCTGTCCTGCAATTAAAGCAACTGAAGATGGTGTTAATATTGATAAATCGCTATGTGTTGGCTGTGGGCTTTGCCAAAAAGTTTGTAAATTTAATGCTATACGGGAGGTGCGCTAATGGGGAGCATTATGGTTGTTGGAGTTGGCGGACAGGGAAGTCTGCTTGCAAGTAAGTTGCTTGGAAATGTTCTTACAAGCAAAGATTACGATGTTAAAGTTTCAGAGGTTCATGGTATGAGCCAGAGGGGCGGTAGCGTTGTAACTTATGTTAAATATGGGGAGAGCGTTCATTCTCCAACTATTGAAAATGGAGAGGCAGATGCGGTTGTTGCATTTGAGCTGCTCGAGGGAGCAAGATATATATCCTCACTTAAAGAGGGTGGAGTTTTATTAGTTAATACCCAGCAGATAGACCCTATGCCTGTTATAACCGGTGCTGCTGATTATCCGAGTGATTTGGTTGAGAAGATTGAGAAAAAAGGCATTAAAGTTATATCACTTGACGCTCTCTCAAAAGCCGAAGAAGCTGGGAACACAAAAGCTGTTAATGTTGTTATGATGGGTGTCCTGGCGAATACTATGGATATACCGAAAGATATTTGGATTGATAGTCTTCGGAAGTCTGTTAAAGAGCAGTTTATTGATGTTAATTTAAAGGCATTTGAGCTTGGATATTGCTGGGGGGTATAAAGTTGAGATATTACGATGAGAAGATAGAAACAATAGAACTTTCGTCGATGAAAGAGATACAATCGAAAAGGCTTATCGATACTGTAAAAAGAGTTTATGAAAATGTTCCGTTTTACAAGCAGAAATTTGATGAGATGGGGATAAAACCCGAAGATATAACATCAATAGATGATCTTTCAAAACTACCATTTACCTACAAACAAGATCTTCGTGATACCTATCCATATGGCCTGTTTGCAACTCCTATGGATGATGTTGTTCGTATTCACGCATCAAGTGGAACAACGGGCAAACAGACGGTTGTTGGATATACTGCAAACGATATTGATGCATGGTCAGAGTGCTGTGCGAGAGCTATCGTTGCGGCAGGAGGAGATAAAAGCTCGAAAATACATGTTTCGTATGGCTATGGTCTCTTTACTGGTGGACTTGGTATGCATTATGGTACTGAAAAGCTCGGTGCAACTGCAATTCCTGTTTCATCGGGAAATACAAACAGACAGATAAATATCATTGTTGACTTTGAGAGTGAAATTCTCTGCTGCACACCGTCATACGCGCTATATTTAGTTGAAGCTATGGAAGAGATGGGAATAGACCCCGCTGATACGAAGCTAAAAGCTGGAATTTTCGGCGCAGAACCTTGGACTGAAGATATGCGCTCAGAGATAGAGAAGCGAATGAAGATAAAAGCATATGATATCTATGGTTTATCGGAAATTATGGGGCCTGGTGTTTCTATCGAGTGCAGTGATCAGAGCGGTATGCATGTTAATGAAGATCATTTTGTGCCGGAGATTATCGACCCTGATACAGGCGAGGTTTTACCGGACGGTGAATATGGTGAGCTTGTTTTTACCTGTATCACAAAAGAAACACTCCCGCTAATTCGTTATAGGACTCGTGATATAGCGAAAATTTGGCGAGAGAATTGCAGCTGCGGTAGAACTCTTATCAAAATGTCGAAGCCGAGCGGTAGAACTGACGATATGCTGATTATCAGAGGAGTTAATGTTTTCCCATCGCAGATAGAGAGCGTTATCTTGACTAAATCAAGTGTTGCACCACATTATCAGATTATTGTTGAGAGGGTTGATAACCTCGATAGAATAACGATTTTAGTTGAAATGTCGCCTGAGTTTTTCTCTGATAAAGTGGCAGAGGTTGAAGAGCATGAGAAGGGTTTGCGTGCCGCTATTGAATCAACACTTGGAATTGCGGCAAAGGTTAAACTTGTTGAGCCAAAATCTATCCCGAGAAGCGAAGGAAAAGCAGTTCGGGTTATAGATAAAAGAAAATAATAGGAGGTAATTATTATGTTAATAGAACAACTTTCAGTATTCGTTGAGAACGAAAAGGGGAAACTTATCAAAATTACAAGTGTTTTAAGAGATGCGCAGATAGATATTAAAGCGCTTTCGCTTGCAGATACAGCTGATTTTGGTATTTTAAGGCTTATCGTTGATGATCCTCAAAAAGCTTGTGAAGCATTAAAAGAAGATGGTCATACCGTTTCAATCACGAAGGTTATTGCTGTTGGGGTCAAGGATAGTCCTGGTGGACTTTGTAATGCACTTGAAACGCTTGCAGAGGCTGGAATAAATGTTGATTACCTCTATGCATATGTTTCGCGAAACAGAAACCACGCTTATGTTATTCTTCGTGTTGAGGAGAATGAAAAAGCAGTTGAAGTTCTGCTTAATGCAGGAATAAAGGTTTTGAAAAAATCTGATATTTAGTTTTTGCATATCCAAAACAGAACAACACACCCACCCGCAGCTGGCGACTTTTAGTCGCCGACTGCAAAGCAGTAGCTATGCATAAATGCATAGCTGCTGCGGGTGGGTGCTTTCTTTTTTTGCGCATGCTTCAAAAAATATAATAACATCAAAACAAAATTATTATCATTTTTTAAAAAAACAATCATATATTTTATTTAGGTGGTGAAATATATGAAAATAGCAGTTTTTCGAATTAAAGAGATAGCAATGTCGGTTCTGCCAGTACTACTACTTATGGGTTTCGCGGCATTTACAGGGGATATGGTACGGTTTGATTACGAATCGTTTTCGCGGCCGGATTTCGCGCCGCCAGCGGCTGTTTTTTCGCTTGTTTGGTCTGTTTTGTATATAATGCTTATAATAGCTTCTTATATAGTTTTCACATCAGAAAACTATACACCAAGCAGTGCGATAATTTACTATATAACAATTTTTCTAAATTTCGTCTGGTATTATGTCTTTTTTATTCAAGGGAACAGAGAAGCGGCTCTTTTGGTTTTGGTAGCGTTAATTCTTGTTTCAATAGTAATGTTATATAATTTTTTAACGGTAAATATAAAAGCTGGAATACTGACATTACCATATATTGTATGGATATTTTTTGCGCTCATTTTATCTATTTCAATAAACAAATTAAATTAACAAAAAGTGTTGACTTTTGTCCGCTGGTAATGATATAATATAGCTCGTGACATCGAGCGATCATGGCGGAACTGGCAGACGCGCACGTTTGAGGGGCGTGTGGGCAACCATCCGGGTTCAAGTCCCGGTGATCGCACCAAATATCTTCTACAGTGAAAACTGTGGGAGATATTTTTTTATAATTTCACTGTAAAAAGGGACTTGAAGCCAAAGTGGGTTTTTTCGTTGTAAAATATGCCAGTGGCATATTTTTAGAAAAAATGCGTGAGCAAATCGAAGATTTGCGAGGGTGGTAATTTTGCAAAGCAAAATTACTGTCCCGGTGATCGCACCAAATATCTTCTACAGTGAAAACTGTGGGAGATATTTTTTTATAATTTCACTGTAAAAAGGGACTTGAAGCCAAAGTGGGTTTTTTCGTTGTAAAATATGCCAGTGGCATATTTTTAGAAAAAATGCGTGAGCAAATCGAAGATTTGCGAGGGTGGTAATTTTGCAAAGCAAAATTACTGTCCCGGTGATCGCACCAAATATCTTCTACAGTGAAAACTGTGGGAGATATTTTTTTATAATTTCACTGTAAAAAGGGACTTGAAGCCAAAGTGGGTTTTTTCGTTGTAAAATATGCCAGTGGCATATTTTTAGAAAAAATGCGTGAGCAAATCGAAGATTTGCGAGGGTGGTAATTTTGTAAAGCAAAATTACTGTCCCGGTGATCGCACCAGCAGCGTGACGCTGCACCCAATTTGTTTGTTTTTAATGTAGAATATGCCAGTGGTAAAGTGATGTTTCAAACTTAATATTAAAGTTTATTAAAAAATAAATGCACTAATTGAACACTTTAAAAACAAACATCCTTTCAGAAGATATATAAACTATAGAGGTTATTTTATTTACATTTTTTACCCCTTATGATATTATTTAAATAATAATTCGTTAAAAAAGGGGTAGTTTATGAGTTTTAAAGAACTTGCTATTAATAGAAGTAGCATAAGAAAATATAGCGATAAAAAGGTTAGTAGAGATGATATAATCTCGATTATTAATACTGCTGCTTTGTCTCCTTCTGCCTGTAACTCGCAACCATGGAGATTTATCGTTGCAGACGGCGATGTGGGAGCTGCGATGCACGAGTGCATAATTGATGAAAATTATTCGATAAATAGATGGACAGTTGATGTTTCGAGCTATATTATCGTTTGCGAGTCTAAAGTAACGCTTATGAAAAGCCTTGAGTGTGACAGCCAATTCTATGCCGACTTTGATCTTGGCGGTGCCACTTCTGCTATCTGCTATGCGGCGGCGGATTTGGGTATTGGAAGCTGTATTATCGGTCTGTTTGATGAAAAGATGATTCGCGAGCGATTTAAGGTGCCTTGTGATGTTAAGATTAGGATGGTTATTGCACTTGGGTATAGCGTGAGTGACAAACCTACAAATAAAAGTCGAAAAGAGTTTTCTGAAATTTGCTCATTTAATGAATTTTAGTTGGAGGACAAGCATGATAAAAAACTATAAGCTAAAGTATGGGAAAAGTTATATTAACTTTCCAATTGAAAGCTCACTTGTTTTAGCAGAGCTTTCAGGAAAAGAAACTGCTGCAATAGATGATATAAGAGCTGCTACTTTTGGTTCGCTAAATAATCCAATAGGTCTGCCTCCACTTGCGAAGTGGGCAAAAAAAGGGGATAAAATAGCGATTATCGTATCAGATATGACAAGGTTTTGGATGAGACAAGACCTCGTTGTGCCGCATGTTGTTTCCTATCTTCGAGATGTTTGCAAAATTCCGTATAGCGATATGGTTATAGTTATATCAACAGGGACTCACGAAGCTGGTAGTGATGAAGATACCAAAACACTTCTAACTGAAGAGGTTGCGAGTAATATAGAGGTTATCTACCATGACTGCAACGACTCGGATTTAACATACATATGCACAACCTCTCGTGGGACAGTTCTTCGGATAAACAAAGAGGTTGCGTCAAGAAAAGTAGTCGCTATTGGAGCTTGCACGCAGCATGTTATGGCGGGGTTTGGCGGCGGTCGCAAGAGTATTTTACCGGGCGTTGCTTCGATGGAGGCTATAAAGCAAAATCATGCTCATTCGCTCGACCCAATAAAGGAGCAATCAAATCCGCTGATTGGCAATGCAAAACTCCTTAACAATCCGTTGCATCTCGATATGATGGAGGCGGCAGAGGCGATAGAGCATCTTTATACGGTAAACCTTGTTATGAACCCAGATATGAAACTATCGCATATTTTTTCAGGCCATTTTGAAAAAGCTTGGCATAAAGGGTGTATGCAGGCTCAAAGCTGCTACGAGGTTATGATTGAAGAGAAAGCTGATATAATTATTGCTTCTTGCGGTGGATTTCCAAAAGATATATCATTATACCAAGGGAGTAAGAGCATTGATAACTTAGAGAGTGGACTGAAACTTGGAGGAACGTTAATCCTCGTAACCGAATGCCCCGATGGGGGAGGGCCACCTGATTATTTCGATTGGTTAAAGCCGCTTGAAAAGGGAGTTTTGGATAAAGAACTGAGGGAGAACTTCACCATTCCAGGTTACATATTTTATCTAAACTGCGAACAAGCAAAGAGATATAGGATTATCCTTCTCTCAACGCTCGATAAAGATGATGCGAAAGCTATGGGAATAGAAGTGTATACCGATGCTCTGGAAATTTTAAAAACAGTTGATTTTGAAGGAAAAAGCGTTTTTGTGGTTGAAAATGCAGGAACTGTTATACCGAAGGTATCTAAAGTCTAAGTGCTTTACATTTAGCGGTTTAATCTATATTATTCAAAATAATTAGTGAACAAAAAAGGGAATGGTTTAGCTGATTTATATGTTTTATAAATAGAGTTTATCTATTGCAAATAAAAAAAGATGTGCATAGCACATCTTTTTTATTTGACTTAATATCCTCTTTTAAAATCGACAATGTTCTCAACTTTATGACCTTCGATATAGAGCTTTAAGTTATCATATACCATATTGAAAATTCTCTCCTGATAGAGATCTGAGAAAATCGCGTTGTGCGGAGTTATATAGACGTTTTCTGTATCCCAAAGCGGACTATCTTGGGGTAGTGGCTCTGTTTCAAATACATCAAGGCCAACTCCTCTGAATTTACCAGCTTTTAGCGCATCTGACAAGTCGCTTTCATTTACAACGCTTCCTCTGCTTATATTTACAAAAATACAACCATCTTTCATCTTTGCTATTTTTTCGCTGTTAATTAGATGATAGGTTTCATCTGTTGCCGGGAGCGCTGATATGATTATATCACTATCAGGTAAAATGCTATCAATCTCATCAATATGAACAACTTTATCCATATATGGAAGAGGGTCGGTGAATAGGTTTAATGATAAGGTGTTTGCACCAAATGCTTTGAGTTTCTTCGCTGTTTCGCAAGCTATATTGCCGCCGCCGAGGAAGGTAACGTTTTTGCCCTCAAGTTCCCATATGTCATAGTAATGCTTCCATGAGTGAGATGCTTGATTTGCAAGGAAGTATTTTGTGTTTTTGCAGATGTTTAAAATAAATGTCATAACCCATTCGCTAATCTGAAATTTAGTCTGTCCAACATTATGAGAGACAATAAGACCCATCTCTTCTATCTTGCTGGTAGGCAGATGATTAAATCCAACGCTTAAAAGTTGAATGAAACGAAGATCGTTAAATTTATCAAGATTTATGTTAGGGAATGGATTATAGCATACCATAACATCGCAGTCGGTATAATCATCGCGAAGAGGGTGGTCCTTTAGATCATTTTCACGAAGCGGATAGACGGTATACCCGAGTTCTTCGATTTTTTTTACCTGGACACCGGTAAAGTCTGAGAATAATAAAACTTTCATTTATGTTTACCTCCAAATTATTTTATGAAAACAGGAACTGACCGAAGGTTGGTATTATAATAAGAAGAAGCTATTTCAACGATAACATCATTTTTATGAGTTGATGCGAGACATTCATAGCGTTCATGCAAAATGGGATTAGACTCACAAACATTAAGATGATTTGCGACCTCTCCTGCATTTGTAGCACTGAACTTGCGGTTGACGATAACAAGATGAAGTCCATATGAAAATATTGCAGACGACAATGAAAACTTATTAAAATCAAACTTTTCGATTCCTTTAAAAAAATGATTATTAATATAACTCTTTGAATATATGTATGGCAGGCCGTTTATGGTATATATTCTATCGTAGCAAAGGATGGGAGCACCTTCGGCTATGTTAAATCTGTTAGCAACGTTTATTGGCGCTGGCACAAGAGTGTTGCTTAAAAATATTCGATTATATTCTTTTGTCCCGAAATCGCTATCCTCAAGGCCCCCTAAAACACCAGTTACTGGGATATGGCTAAATTTTTTATGTTTAAGCGGAAGGACGATAGAGCCCTTTCCTTGTTTCTTCATTATATAACCATCTCTATCGAGCACATCAAGAGCTCTGCGTATAGTAGTTCTACTTGTGTTATAAACATTAATAAGAAAGTTCTCACTTGGGAGTAAACTACCTTCGGGAAATTCATTGCCACGAATTTTGCTTATAAGATCTGAAGAAATTTCCTGATATCTTGCGAGTGTGTCGTTTTCTATTGTATTATTGTACATAAATAAGTTCCTAAATGTATTTTTATAAATTAATTGTTACTTACTATTATAATGTCAAATAATTAAAGATACAAGTGGAAAGTTTAGTTACTGCTAAAAGTTAATAAATTATTAACAGTTGTGTAAATGTGTTATTTTTAATTGCATAAAACGTTTGTCAAAATAGTTATTTTGGGCATTTTGTATAAATAAGTAACTCGAATTCCTTGCAGATTGTTAATAGACAATTCATAATTTAAATGTTAGAATTAATAAAACTTGTATCTACAAGTGAATAAAATGTTTCAAATTACCACCTTTTTATCAGTTTCGAACATTATTTAAAGATTTATTTAATAATATATAGTAATATTTTAGTTAACATAAAGATATTTTAGGAGGTAAAAATGCAGGAAGTGAACAATTCGGTAAGCTTGCAGGTGCTAAGTTTGCCAGAGTTATCAAAGATTCAAGTAAAAAGCGTGTTTAATGAGGAGAAGATTTTATCAATCTTTTCAAAAGAAGAACTCTCAAAAATAGATAAGATAATAATATCAGGGTGTGGAGATTCTTATTCAGCGGGTTCAGTTGCTTCATATATAATATCAGATCTATATGGTATTGATGTTAAAGCGTACGACCCTATGGATGCATCAAGATTTCTAACTACTGAAGATGTAATAATAGATAAACCTGAAAATACCCTTGCTATTGTTGTTAGTGCCGGTGGTGGTGCTTCGAGAATAGTTGAGATGGTAACGAAATTTCAAGAGATAGGTGTCCAAACAGTTCTTGTTTCGAATAAATCGGAGTCGAAAGCGGCTTCAGTTGCAAAGAAACTATTTATTATGGAAACACCTCCTCTATGCGATACTCCGGGACTTCGCTCATACTATGCAAGTATGCTTGGTGTTACAGCACTTGGCAGTTACATAGGAAACTTAAAAGCAGGGAAAGATGTTTCAGAGTTTTTAAAATGCGGCAAGCAGATGGAAGAGATGATGTCGGCTTACGAGGGAAGCCTTTGTGAGGCAGACAAACTTGCATCAACTATCGGTGAAAGATTTAAAGATTTCACAGAGTTTGAGGTTGTCGGTGATGGCAGTGAGTTCTTCTCAGCGCAGTTTGTTGAAGAGAAGTTTATCGAGTGTGGTGGCGTTGTGGCTTCGCATGTAGACTCAGAAGACTGGTGTCACATAAATGTATTTGTAAACAACCCAACAGAAATTCCTGTTGTTGTTATAGCAAATAAATATAAGAATAACTATTCAAGAGTTGTTGAGACAGTTATGTCGGCAAAACTTATCGGAAGACCAACAGTTGTTGTTTCAAACGGTGAGAAGAGTGACTTTATAGATGGTATAGAGTTCTTCAAACTTCCAGACACTGGTGCAGATAATGCGTTTGCACTTTCAACAGTTGATTTTATCCCTGGTTCACTAATAGCAGGCTATCAAGCTTATCACGGTGGAAAAGATTTCTTTGGTTCATATGATTTTGAAAAAAGAAGTTTTGATACAGAGAAAGCTAAAGCCAAAGGAACATTTTCTCACGGCACCACAGGTAGCAGTGAAGTTGTAGTAGTGAAGTAGGAGGGGGTAAAGATGGACAGAAAAGCATTTGATAATGCACTAAAAGGTCAATGCATTGACATACCGGTTCTCGGTGAAGTGCAGTTTAAAAATACAAAAGCAAATCTTGCGGATAGTATACCAGTTGAGGCGGCAAAAGGCCTAACTGAGATTATACTAACAGGTTGTGGAGATTCATATATAGCTGCTGAAATAGCTGTTGAAGTTTTCAACCACTATCTAAAAGGAACTAACTGTAAAACAAGAGCAGTTAAATGCATCGAAGCATCAAGACTTGTAAATCTTGATAACGGAGATAAAACACTTGTAGTTGCAGTTTCAGCTTCAGGTGGTCCTGCAAGAATTGAGGAAACACTTTTAAGAGCTAAAAAACATGGTTGTCATGCAATGGCACTAACAAATAATGGAGAATCAAGAGCTGCAAAAGCTTCAAGTTGTACACTTGTTGTTGGAACTCCAGAGCATCCAGATAGATCACCTGGACTTCGTTCATATTATGGTTCACTAATCGGACTTTACGCTCTTGCAATGCATATAGCGAAAATAAAAGGCGTTGCAACTGATGAAGCTTTTGATAAATTCGAAGATGCACTTTCAAAATATAATAAAGCATACGGCGATATGATGAACTATTTTGATGATAATGCATTTGAAATAGCAGAGAGCTTTAAAGACTTTAAGAGATTTGAAGTTATAGGCGATGGCTCGATGTTTAGAACTGGTGAATTTATTGCAGCGAAGTATATCGAAGTTGCAGGCGTTAAATGTACTGTTATAGACAGTGAGAACTACTGCCACGTTAATACATTCATCTTTGAGAGAAATTCAATAGCAACCTTCATTTTAGCTGATAAGGATGCTGCTAATAAATCAAGGGTATCAGAAACACTCACCCAAACTATAAAAGAGGGAAGAGAAGTTGTTCTAATTGCAAACGGAGAACTTTCGGACTATACAACTGAAACTTGTAAGTTTATAAAGCTACCTGATAACGTTGCTGGATATGAGTTTATTCGATATCTATATGATTACCTACCTGCATCATTGGCTGCTTCATACCACTCAATCCATATAGGTGAGCCATTCTTTAGAAGACGTGAAGATACATTTATCACACCAGAAGCTATGACTATAGGGTCAAGCAATGTCGAGCTATATTAAGCTCAATTAAATTTAGTTAATTGCAGCATTATGCTGTAATAATAAAAAAATAAAGGAGGAAAACAAATGAAAAAAATCTTAGCGCTATTATTAGTATTGTCACTTGCTTTTGCATTAGCAGCTTGTGGCGGCGGCGGCGACGCTTCAAGCGGCGGCGATGAAGGTGGTTCAAGCTCAGAGGGCGGCGGAGACGCTGGTGACGAGCAGACAAAAATGCTGTTCTTCACAAGTAACCGTGGTGATATGGGATTTGCTGATCTCGGTTGGGAAGGTGCAAACCTAATCGCTGAGCAAGAAGGCTTTGACCTAACAACAGTTGAGTATGGTGCAGACAGTTCAGTTGCTGTTACATCACTATTCGATGCTCTTGATACAGGTGGATATGACTGGGCTGTTTTATCAAGCTGGTACACACTTGACTCGCTAATGGAAGCTATTGATGGTGGCGCGTACGCTGACATCAACTTCATCATTTACGACACAAACCCAACTCTTGAGCTAAGCTATGACAATATGATCGGTATTGCTTATGGTCAGAACGAAGGATCATTTATAACAGCTGTATACTCAGCTCTTATGACTGAGACTGGCAAAATAGGAACAGTTGGAAACTCTGACTCACCTATCATAAATGACTTTATGTCAGGTTACCTACACGGCGTTAAATGGTACAATGATACTTATGGCGAAGATGTTATCTATCAGATAAGCTACTATGGCACAATAGCTATACAGAATGCTTATGAGTCAGCTAACGTATACTTCGACAGCGGCGTTGACGTTT
Organism: uncultured Oscillospiraceae bacterium; assembly: GCA_964369635.1. Lineage (GTDB taxonomy): Bacteria > Bacillota > Clostridia > Oscillospirales > Ruminococcaceae > CAYJGN01. The sequence goes on along the minus strand of CAYJGN010000001.1, from coordinate 49,432 downwards.
TCTATAACATTTCAGGTTCAACAACTCTTGGTGCTGCTCAGGCGGCTGAAGAGCGCGGCGGTATCGCTGAAGGTTACTATGTAATCGGTGTTGATATGGACCAGTGGAAAATATACGCAGCAGCTGAAGAAGAAGGCACAGTTGTTGAAGGTTACAATAACGTTGTAACATCAATGCAGAAGAAAATCGAAGATTCAATCCTTTGGGCTTTCAATGGTCTAAAAGACGAGTCACTTGATTGGGGCAACTATGTAGTTGGTCTTGCAGATGATGGTGTTGGTCTAGCTATGAACGACAACTATCTAGCAAACACACCAGAAGATGTTCAAGCTGAGATGGATAAAGTTATCCAGATGATCATCGACGGTGAGATCGACGTTAAGAGCTACTTTGACTTTGCAGATTATGATGAGTTTGCTGAGTACAGAGACAATCCTGACGCAAGATAATTAATTTTATCAAATATTTTTAGAGATCGTTTTGCCGGTACCAATCGGTTCCGGCATCGATTTCATATTATTGAGAACAATTTTTTTTGCAGAGTGCAAAAAAATTTAAAGTGGAATGCCTTGTATTATTTGCAGATAATTACAGTAATTAGGTGCTTTACTTTTTATATTGTTTGTTTTACATGTAAGGAGATTATAATGAAAAAAATTCTATCACTAATTTTAATTTTAGTACTTGCATTAACACTTGCAGCTTGTGGCGGCAGTGGGGATGCTTCAGAAGGCAATGGCAGTAGTTCAGAGGGCGGCGGAGACGCTGGTGGCGAGCAGACAAAAATGCTATTCTTCGCAGGTACTCGAGGCGACATGGGATTCAACGATCTCGGTTTTGAGGGCGCAACTCTAATCGCTGAGCAAGAAGGCTTTGACCTAACTCCAGTTGAGTACGGTACAGATACTTCTACTGCTGTTACAACTCTATTCGATGCACTTGATACAGGCGGATACAAGTGGTGTGTTGTTTCAAGCTGGTATATTCTTGATTCACTAATGGAGGCTCTTGATGGTGGCGCGTACGCTGACATCAACTTCATCGTTTACGACACAAACCCATCTCTTGAGTTAAGCTATGACAATGTTACAGGTATTGCTTATGGTCAGAATGAAGGATCATTTATAACAGCTGTATACTCAGCTCTTATGACTGAGACTGGCAAAATAGGAACAGTTGGAAACTCTGACTCACCTATCATAAATGACTTTATGTCAGGTTACCTACACGGCGTTAAATGGTACAATGATACTTATGGCGAAGATGTTATCTATCAGATAAGCTACTATGGCACAATAGCTATACAGAATGCTTACGAGTCAGCTAACGTATACTTCGACAGCGGCGTTGACGTTTTCTACAACATTTCAGGTTCAACAACTCTTGGTGCTGCTCAGGCGGCTGAAGAGCGCGGTGGTATCGCTGAAGGTTACTATGTAATCGGTGTTGATATGGACCAGTGGACAATATACGCAGCAGCTGAAGAAGAAGGCACAGTTGTTGAAGGTTACAACAACGTTGTAACATCAATGGAGAAGAAAATCGAAGATTCAATCCTTTGGGCTTTCAATGGTTTAGCAGACGGTTCACTTGAGTGGGGCAACTATGTAGTTGGTCTTGCAGATGATGGTGTTGGTCTATCAATGAATGACAACTACTATGCAAATACACCAGAAGATGTTCAGGCTGAGATGGATAAAGTTATCCAGATGATCATCGACGGTGAGATCGACGTTAAGAGCTACTTTGACTTTGCAGATTATGATGAGTTTGCTGAGTACAGAGACAATCCTGACGCAAGATAACTAATTTATCAAATATTTTTTGAAATCATTTTGCCGATACCAATCGGTATCGGCATAGATTTCATATTATTATAAAACAATATTTTTTTTGCAGAGTGCAAAAAAAATCTAAAGTGATCTACCTTGAGTGGTTTTGCAGTTCATAACTATTATATGGTGATTTTCTTTAGCTATTGTTTTATTTCTATGTGAGGAGTAATAATTATGAAAAGAGTATTATCTTTAATATTAACCTTAATACTTGCATTAACACTTGTAGCTTGTGGTGGCGAAGACTCATCAACATCTTCAAGTGACGCTGATGATTCATCTTCAAGCAGTAGCAGTGAAGCTGCAGAACAAGAAAAACTGCTTTTCTTCTGCTCAAATCTTGGAGATATGGGATTTAACGATCTCGGACATGAGGGTGCAAAATATATTGCAGAAACTGGGAATATGGATTTAACTGTTGTTGAGGCAGGTCCAGACAGCTCAATTCATGTTACCACATTGTTTGAAGCTATTGAGTCAGGCGGCTACGACTGGGTTGTAACTTCAAGTTGGTATATTCTTGATAGTTTAATGGAAAAGTTTGATGGGGATTTTAAAGATGTAAACTTTATAATTTATGACACAAATCCTGACCTCGACCTATCGGCTTATGATAATGTTGTTGGTTTGAGCTTTAGACAGGATGAGGGTTCATTCCTTACAGGTGTCTATTCTGCCATGATGACTCAGACAAATAAAGTCGCAGGAGTCGGCTGGGGAGATAACCCAATAATCAACGATTTCCTCGCAGGCTATATTCAAGGTGTTAAATGGTACAATGACAATTACGATGCAAATGTTGAATATGTTGCAACCTATTATGGTGAAGCAACTATAACAGCAGTTTACGAAGGCGCTACAGTATTCTACAACAATGGTTACGATATCCTTTATAATATCTATGGCAGTGCAACGCTTGCTGCTTGCAATGCAATAGTTGATAAAGGCGAAGAGGGTGATGACCTATATGTAATCGGCGTTGATATGGATCAATATACATTCTATGATACTGTTAAAGAAGAGGGTACTGTTGTTGATGGATATGAACACATACTAACTTCAATGCTAAAAAATGCAAGAGAGTCTATAATCTGGGCTTATGATAGCATATCAGATGGTTCTATAGACTGGGGAAACCACAATGTCGGCATTGAAAATGGCGGTGTTGGACTTGCTATGAATGATAACTATTATGCACACACTCCTGAAGATGTTCAGGCAGAGATGGATAATGTTATAGATATGGTTAAATCGGGTGAGATAGAGATTAAAGGATACTTTAGTTATGCTGATTACGATGAATTTAACACATATAGAGACGACCCAGAAGCACGGTAAAAACAAAAATAAATACTGTCAGAGAGTAACATCTCTGACAGATTTATAACATCTTTTAAGGTGGTAAAACTATGAGTAAAGAAATCTTCAAAATGGAGGGTATAACCAAAATTTATACCAACGGTTTTATGGCGAACAAAGATGTCACTTTTGCGGTAAACGAAGGTGAGATCCACGCTCTTCTCGGAGAGAACGGCGCCGGCAAAACCACACTTATGAAAATTCTTTTCGGCCTTGAAGATTGCCAAGAAGGTGCAATCTACATAAACGGAGAGCAAACAAAAATCATAAACCCACTTGACGCTATTGCTAAAGGCGTAGGAATGGTTCATCAGCACTTTATGCAGGTGCCAAACCTTTCAGTTGCAGAGAATTTAGTTCTTGGTATTGAGCCAGGAAAAGGACCTCTCTTCGACAAAGCAGAAGCAATTAGAATGACACAGGAAGCAGCTGAAAAATTCCAGCTCGATGTTGATCCGAATGCTCTAATTCGTGATATCGGCGTTGGAACAAAACAAAAAGTTGAGCTTTTAAAAGCACTTATAAAGGGTATTAAAATCCTTATTCTTGATGAGCCTACTGCCGTTTTAACACCGCAGGAGACTAAAGAGCTTTTTGTTCAGCTAAAGCATCTAAGAAGCCAAGGATACGGTATCGTATTTATCTCTCATAAACTCGAAGAGGTTATAGAGCTTTGCGATAGATGTACCATACTTCGTCACGGTAAAGTTACCGGTGCCGGAGATATCAAAGATCTTGATGAAGAGAAGATATCAAAAATGATGGTTGGTCGTGAGGTTATCCTTGCGATAGAGAAAGAGCCTGCACAGCCAAAAGAAACAATAATTGAGGTTCGCGATCTTAACTATATTGATGATATAGGTAAGCGCCTTGTAAACGATCTATCATTCGGTATTCGTGCCGGTGAGGTTGTTGGAATCGCGGGAGTTGAGGGAAATGGTCAGAATGAGCTTTCAGAGATTCTAACAGGTCTTATGAAATCAACTTCAGGTACCGTTACTCTTAATGGTAAAAATATAACTAATATTCCAATAAGAAAAATAAGAGAAGCTGGAATTGCTCATATCTCTGAGGACCGTATGACTTACGGTTGTGCAGCGAACCTTTCAGTTCTTGAGAATATTCAGTCTATTTATCTTGATAACCCTGAGTTTACAAAAGGTCCATTCATAGATAAAAAGAAAGTTTCTGAGTTTGTTGACAGATGTATTGAAGAGTTTGAAATCAGTTGTGATAACAAAAACGACGCAATAAGACTTCTATCTGGTGGTAATATTCAGAAGTGTATCGTTGCTCGTGAGTTTTTAAGCGGTGCAAACCTTATAGTTGCAAACCAACCAACTCGTGGTATCGATGTTGGTACAGCTGAGCTTATTCGTAAGCTTCTTGTTAAATATACAAGAGAGAACAATATGGGTGTTCTGCTCATATCATCAGACTTAAATGAGATCCTTGAGGTTTCAGACAGACTGCTTGTTATGAGAAAAGGCAAAGTAGCTGCTCAGATTAATGACCCCAAAGCTATAACCGATGTTCAGCTCGGTGAATATATGTTGGGTGTTAACTCAATGACTTCAGAGGAAATGGGGGATCTATTTTGAGAAAAGTAGCTAGAATTGAACTTACATTTGAACTTTTAAGAGTTATTTTAGGTCTTATAATTGCTTTTGGTTTCACACTATTGTGTATTGCCATAGTTGCAGAAGATCCGTTAAATTCAGTTTATGAATTTGCGATTGGTCCGTTTACAACAACTCGTCGTTTTGGCCAGGTAATGGCTAAGTATATTCCTTATATTCTAAGTGGTTGTGGAATGTGCTTTATCTATGCTTGTGGACGTTTCAACCTATCAGGTGAGGGTATCGTAAACTTTGCTCCTGCTATAGCTTGTTTAGTTGTTCATAGCACTGATTTATTAACAGATCTACCAACAGTTATAAACCTTATCATAATCTGCGGAATATGTGCTATCGTTGGTGCTGTTGTATCTTTCGTACCTGCATGGGCGCGTGAGAAACTTGGTGTTAATGAGATGGTTCTTTCAATCATCATGAATACAATGCTTCTATTCCTTGGTCAGTGGCTTGTTAAAGTATTTATGCTTGATAGAAACATAACTTATGTTGCAACTCCAATCCACCCTGATAATATGAGATTCCTAAGATACTGGAATGGCTCAAACTTCACAGCTGGTATTTTCGTTTCTATAATCGGATTTATAATAGCTGTTATAATCTTTAACAGAATGAAAGTTGGAGCAAAGATTAAACTTTGTGGTGCAAACCCAAAATTTGCTCTATATTCAGGTATCAACATTGGTATAATGATGTACCTTGGACAGATAATCGGTGGTATGTTTGCAGGTGTTGCAGGTGCTGTTGATGTATTTGGTACTTATGACAGATACCAGTATGTACTACTTACAAATATCGGTATGGACGGACTTATCATAGCCGTTCTTGCAAGAAAACAGCCGATGTTCGTTCCACTTGCTGCATTCGTACTTGCTTATATCCGTGGTGCGGCGGTTGTTCTAAACGTTGTTTCAGGTATTCCTATCGAGTTTGTTAATATGATGCAGGCGGTTCTAATATTCTTTGTTGCCGCTCAAAGCTTCCTTAGCAAGACAAGGAATAAAATGATATTCAATATGTCGAGAAAACAACAAGAAGAAGATAAACTTAAGGAGGCGACTGCATAATGACTGTAGATTATTTTTCATTAGAATGGATTGCCACATTCTTGTTTTCAATTATCAGAATTTCTACTCCACTCATTTACGTTGCGCTCTGTGCGGCGGTTAGCCAGCAATCAGGTCTAACAAATATGGCTGCTGAGGCTATGATGCTTTCATCATCACTAGCAGGCGTTATAGTAAGTGCTACAACACAAAATCTTCTAATAGGTATTCTTGGTGGTATGGCTTGTTCGGTTCTTGTTGCTCTATTTATCTGTTTTGCAACATTCGTTATGAAAGTTGACCTATACCTTATGTCTATAGCGATGAACTGGGCGCTTCTGGGAGGTACCATTTACGTCATGTTCCTCACGACGGGCGTTAAGTCGAATACCGCTGCTGGATTTGCAAGTCTTTCGATGCCTGATGTTCATATTCCAATCCTTGAGAGCATTCCGTTCCTTGGAGATTTCCTATCAGGACATAATGGATTTACCTATCTTGCTATCATAATGACATTTGTTGTTTGGTTCTTACTATTTAGAACAAAACTTGGTCTTCGTATGAGAGCGGTTGGACAGAACCCATCTGCTGCTGAGTCAGTTGGTATTAACCCTCGTAAGATATATACTATCGCATTCTCTTTAGCTGCGGCTATAGTTTCACTCGGTGGTATGTTCCTATCAATGGGTTACCAAGGATTCTTCATAAACAACATAACTGCAGGTCGTGGATTCATCGGTCTTAGTGCTTCAACTATAGCGAATGCAAATCCAGTATTCGCAGCACTCGTTTCACTTGTCCTCGGTCTTGCTGAGGCTATCACCAATAACGCGAGGGTATTTATTACCGATTCGCAGTTCCTTGGTGCTCTACCTTCAGCTCTAACAGTTGTTCTAATTCTTGTTCTTTCATACGTTCGTTTGAGGAGCCAGAAACAGCGCGAGCTTAACAACAGAAAACTTCTTCTCAAACTACAAGAAGAAGAAGCTGCAGCTGCTGAAAGTGCAATCGCTTAAATTTTAACATTATTTTAGGGAATACCAATAGGAATAACCTCAGTTGTTGATTTTAATCAACCGTTCAGAATGATACTTAAGATTAAATTTCTTTTGTCTCCATCTGAATCAATTGAATAAATTACTTTATTCATTCTGAGACATTTTCTAAAAGGTATTCCCTATTAATTTAGGAGGAAAAATGTTTTCAAAAGATATAGAGGGTAAATTTATCGAAGAAAGACTAATTATTCCTACTGGTAAACTGCGAGTTGTTATTGATACCGATGCTTATAACGAGGTTGATGATCAATTTGCAATTGCATGGGCACTTCGTGATACCGAGCGTTTTGATGTCGAGGCTGTTTATGCAGCTCCCTATGATAGAAGAGCAATTGGAGTTATGGAAGAAGGCGAGTCTGCTAAAAATGGCATGGAAAGAAGTTATGATGAGATTATAAATCTCTATAACTTACTTGGTATTTCGGATACGAGCAATGTTTATCGCGGATCTGAGAGTTTCATGACAGCTGAGAAAATACCTGTCCCAAGTGATGCTTGTGAGGATCTTATAAAAAGAGCTCATCAGAGCGATGAGGTGCTATATGTTATTGCTCTTGGTGCGGCAACAAACCTTGCGTCTGCTTTGATAAAAGATCCTTCTATTATAAGTAAGATTGTAATAGTTTGGCTTGGTGGACAACCAACAACCTATTCTCATGCAACCGAATTTAACCTTATGCAAGATGTTTACTCAGCGCAAGTTTTATTCGACTCAAAAGTACCGCTTGTATATATACCATGCATGCAGGTAGCCTCGCTTCTATCAATATCTGCAGAAGAGCTTTGCGCAAACCTTAAGGGTAAAAGCAAAGTTGGAAGCTATTTAACAGATATTGTTGTCAATGAGTTTAAAAATATTGAATATGCGAGAGCTTCACTTGCTTTTTTCAGTAAAGGCTATCTAAAAGGCCAGGGAGATTACCCAAGTGAAGAGTATGATAAGTTTGAGACGAATTTTGTTGCATGGTCGAGGATTATCTGGGATATATCAGTTGTCGGATTTCTGAAAAACCCAACATGGTGTGTTACCAAACTTGAACCATCACCAATTTTAAAAGAAAATTGCGATTGGGATTCAACAGATGAATCAAGACATCCTATAAGAGTTTGTAACTATCTTTTCCGAGATCATATGTTCGGTGAGATGTTTTCTAAATTAAATAAAGATTAAGAGGTGTTAATTATGGATTATGTAATAGCTGGAAATGTTATGCTCGATACCGTTCGTTTTGCAGATGGTACAACAAGCGCACGTGAGCATATCGGTGGCCCTGCAACATTTGCATATAGCGGTGTTAAATTATGGACGGATAATGTTATTCAGTGCAGTTATGTTGGTGAGGATTATCACCCACTATTCGACCCATGGGTTGAAAAAAATAACATAGATACAAGGGCTATTAAAGTGCGTTGTGATCATTGTAACCATTCATTTCTTTTGTACAGAGAAGATGGTACATATGGTCCAGACCCTGAAGCAAAGCATTTCCGTTCAGATTGGATGCAGGATTTTGGTCATATGAAATCATCACCTGATGATATCGGAGAATTTACCAAAGGTGGCGGCACTAAAGGTGTTTATATAGCGCAAAATGTTGATTATGTATACTGGCGCAAGATGAAAGAGATAAAAGCTCGCGATGGATTTAAGCTCATGTGGGAGATAGAGGGGCCAAGCTCATATAAAGAGTTTATGCCTGCTGTTCTCAATGCAATGGAGTCTACTGATATCTTCTCGATAAACATTCAAGAAGCAAGAAATCTTTTTGAAGTTGAAACTGAAGAAGAGGTTATAAAAGAGCTTCAGAAATGCCCTGTTGATTTAACCCTTTTTAGAGTTGGTAAAAAAGGTCTTTATTCGGTAACACCGACCGAAGTTTATTTCTTGCCATCAGCTCCTGTTGATAAAGAGATAGACCCAACAGGTTGTGGAAATACCTCAACTGGTTCTGCTCTATATGCATATGCAGAAGGCTACGACGCTCTTATGGTTGGTATAATGGCGAATGTTGCGTCTGCTCAGAATATCAGACAGTATGGAATAATTCCTGACTTTATGGCTGTTCGTGATTTTGCTTATAATCAGGCAAATGAGCTATACGAAGAGTTTAAGAATAAATAGGAGATACAAATGTTTAAAGAAAATTTAGGCAACAAGCTCATATTTGGACTTATTCATCTAAAACCGCTTCCAGGTACTGCTTATTATCAAGATGGTGATATCGAGAGAAGTATTGAAAAAGCGGTAACAGCGGCGAAACTGCTTGTTGAGGGTGGGGCGCATGGTGCCTTAGTTCAGTCGGTCGATAGAGTTTATCCGTCAACTGATGATACCGACTATGCAAGGGTTTCGACTATTTCTGTTATAGCGAACGAAGTGAAGAGGGCAGTGGGCCCTGATTTTAAAATCGGTGTTCAACTTATGTGGAACTGCATAACTCCATCACTTGCTGCCTGTAAAGCTGTTGGGGCTGATTTCACAAGGTGCACAGCGCTTATTGGAAAAACCGAATCTGCTTTTGGAACAATAGAAGCAAATCCTATAAAGGTTTTTGAATATAGAAACAAAATAGGTGCTCAAAACGTTGATATGATAGCTGAAATTTCAGGATATCATTTCCTTGGTGAATATGATAAGAAGAAACTCCTCTCGCTTGTAGCGCAGGCTTCTATGGTTGGCGCTGAGGCAGTTGAAGTTTTCCATCCTGATGAAGAGATTAACAACAGAATGGTTTGCGATATAAAAGAGTTTCGTCCCGATATGCCTGTGGTACTCGGTGGTGGCACTAATGTCGAGAATGTTGCTTCAAGGATGAAGTATGCAGATGCTGCACTCGTTGGTTCTTGCTTTGAGGGCGGAGTGCGCGGTGCGCAGATCGATGCAAATATCGTAAAAGAATATATGAAAAATTTAAAGAGCATAGGTTAATTTAATAGTAAAACAGTGTTAAGTAGCAGTTAATCATAAAGATTGACTGCTACTTTGCTATAAAGTATAAAAGGTTTACAGGTTGCTTTTGTGTTTTGTTTTGAAAATTCTGATATAAATTAGGTATGTAGGGCATCCTTGTCCTACGCCATAAGATAAAGTTATAAATAATCAAACGAAGTGAAGATTATTTATATTATATTTAGAAGAAATATAATATAAATTAGCCATTTGTCCGCATGCCATGCAAGTGGCGAGGACAAGGCATAAGATAAAGTTATAAATAATCAAACGAAGTGAAGATTATTTTATATTATTTTATTGATTTATTAGCATGCTTCTGTTATTATATGTGAGGATAGGAGTGGTTTTATGGAAGAACATTTACTGGTTGGAAACAACTATAAAGAATACTATGAGAAAAAGTTTGAATTATTAGGTGATAAGAAGATGATTTCATTTAATGTTATGGCATTTATCTTTTCAACACCTTGGCTTTTATATCGCAAGCAGAATGTTTTCGCGATTAGTATGTTTTTTATAACTTTTTTCTTTGGTTTTTTTGGAACTATTGCTTCGGTTGTTTCATCGGTTGGAGTGTGTTTTATTACTGGATTTTTTGGTAATTATTTTTATAGAAAACAGGTGAAATCCTATGCTGATAAGTCGAAAAATATGCACCCTGATGATAAAATCAGATATTTAACAGCAAAAGGTGGAACTTCAATTTTTTCAATAGTTATAGGATATCTTGCATATATTGCAGTTATGTCGATTATGAATAATATGATGATTAATGCATTTTCACAGTAAGTAGACTTATTTCAGATGAAAATAGCATATCTTTTGACTTGATATAATCACTGCGATAGCAAACTAAATAATAAAGACGGATATTATCAAAACTTCAGTTATTTGATTATCCGTCTTTTTTTTTGAGAGATAAAGGCTACTGTTAAAAAAATAAAAACTTATAGTTACATAGCTATTATTTAATAGTTATTTTCCTTGTATTCATATTTTTATTGAGGTATAATTATGCTAAATACTGCTTATACAATAGAAATGGAGGAGTTTAAATGAAAGATGGTAAAATTCCAAATCCTAACAGCATTTACCCTGTAAATGGAATTGATACGGTAACTTATGTAAAACCAACTATAACAAATCCAAATATCATTGTAGGTGATTTTACATATTTTTCAGATAAAGATTTTGAAAACCATGTTACTCACCATTATGATTTTTATGGTGATAAGCTTATTATAGGTAGTTTTTGTCAGATAGCTTCAAGCGTCACTTTTATAATGAATGGTGCTAATCATCAAATGAACGCAGTTTCAACTTTTCCATTCTATATATTTGAGGGTTGGGAACAAGATGTTCCGCCGATGTCAGAGCTCCCATTTAAAGGTGATACTGTTATCGGAAACGATGTTTGGATCGGTCAGAATACAACTATCTTGCCTGGTGTTAATATTGGCAATGGAGCGATTATAGGTGCAAATAGCGTTTTAGCGAGTGATGTAATGCCTTATACGATTGTAGCAGGAAACCCTGCAAAGCTTATAAGAAAGCGCTTTGATGACGAGTTAATTGAGCTAATGCAGAAATTTAAATGGTGGGAAAAACCAATAGCTGAAATCAACGATTTAATCCCTATTCTTTCAAATAGCGACTTCGCATTTGTTAAAGCAGAAATTGCGCGAAGACTATGAATACACCAATTATATAAAACAATAACAATCTAACAGTTCATTTATGATGAAGAGTTAGATTGTTTTTATCTGTATCGTTTTTTAATTAGCTATATTAACATTATCTGTTTAACTGATTATAGTACTCTGTTATTTTAAACCAAGTTGCAGGACCAACGCTACCAGTCGTGTCAAGGTCGAATTTTTCTTGAAGTGTTTTAACTGCGGCTGCTGTCAGCTCACCATAATATCCAGTTTGGGGTAAGGGTGATATTTCTCCTGTCTTTTCAGCTATTAGATTTAAATATCCTTGAAGGTCGCGAACATCTTGGTTTGAAATACCTATCCGAAGGATATAGCCAGGATAGAGCTTTGCATTTTCAAGCTCATATCCTTCAGGGAGCGCTCGAATAGTTTTATTGTATTGTTTTAGGATTTCATTCCAAGTAATAGGGCCTACAATTCCATCGGGATCAAGGCCGAAATAGTTTTGAAACTGTACTACCGCACTTAAAGTTGCATCATCAAATATTCCGCTTGAAGGGATAAGAAGAAGATTTGAATTGAAGTATGCAAGAACGTTTAGGTAATACTGTAGTATTTGAACTTCAACACCAGCATTCCCCAAGCGAAGAACGCTATCATACGGGCGGCGAACTTCATCATAAACAAGGCCTTCACTATCGAGCTCGGCGAGTTTCTTCACGCTATTGAATATGTAGTTTATCTTATACCAAGTTGCTTTATCAACTATGCCAGTGACTGGCAATGAGAAGACATCTTGAAATATTTCAACTGCTGATTTTGTCTGTTCACCGAAAACACCATCAACATTTTGAATTCGAGTTATAGCAGGGTAGCTTTCTTGAATTTTGTTTAGTTGCGTTTGTATTCGGAAAACATCGCTATTCGCATCATTAATTTTGAGCGGTGTACCTGGATAGCTCTCTTCTATTGATTGAACTGGAGTATTTTCAACTATGCTGATATCATCGCCATAGTAGAATTTTAGAATTTCAAGAGGAGTTTTTCCTTCTTCTGCAAGGTCGACCGTGCCCCATTGGGACATACCATCACAGGTTACTTTAATTCCATCGCAGTATTGCGCAAAAAGAGGCTCGATACTGCCATCTCGGACGAGATAATCATTAAATATCTCATCGACAATTACACTAATATTATTAAATATCTCGCGGTTTGCAGCAAATTTCTGATCAAATGAAGGGCTTGCAGTTATATCAAAATTATATCCTCTACTCGGGTACCATTCGGTATAAATTCTGTTTAGCGCGAATGATATCTGCGCATAGATATTAGCGCGGAGTGCGCTCTCTGGCCAAGTTGGATATATTTCGCTTGATGCTACGTTTTTTATATATTCCGGAAAAGCTACTTGGATGTTTTCAGCGTCAGAGTTTGGCGCACCAAGATGAACTGTTATAATTTCCGGAATAACAGGTGTTACTTGAGCCATGCTACCTCCTTTATAAATTTGGTTGTTTTTCGAGTACGATTTGCTGTGGTCTATTTGCAGTTGGGGTCATATATGCCTGTTGAACAGCCAGCATTTCTTCATAGATTGCAACGTCACGAAAAGTCATTTTATTAAACCCGTCGGACTCTATTTCGATATTATAAAGTGAATAGGGGAGTTTCTCGCCATCGGGAGTCTGCGATAATTCTTTTCTTGGGGCAGGGAGGTTTATTATCGGCGTGAGTCCGGAGCTGTCTGTTTGTAGTTTATCAAAAACAAATTTTGAATCTCCAAAAACTTTACTAATAGTGACGGTTGCTCCATTTAACGGAACAGAGCCTCTACCGGTGAAAACCCGCGAACGAAAACGGCCTTCCTTAGGGTTTTGACGAAGAAACTGCTGATAGAGATTGAAATCTGTATCGTCGTTAAACTGGGCGTAGATATCATTTTTATCGGGTTTATCAAAGGGGTAGTCAAAACTGTCCCTATCGACATCTGGAAAACGCGGGGTAAATAAGTCATCGGAAACTGGTACCGTCGACTCGCTGTTTGTTGGAGTTGCAACAGTTTTTACATCTGCATCTTTTTGAGAACTTGGCAGTCCAAATTGCTCTCGAACCCTCTCTTCATAAGAGGTCGGGAGAGGCTGCTTTTGAATCTTTAATTTCTTTTCAGTTGGTTTACTTTCAAGACTTTTCTTTTTTTTCGCAGAGATTGTTTCTATAGAGATATCGCTATCTTCTTTTATCTCAGATTTTACCGGTTTAATTTCATCTTCCTCGAACTCTGATTTAATATTTTTTTTGTTGTATTCAAGAGCCATTTTGTTATAGTAGGTAAGCTGTTCACTAAATGATAATTTGTCTTTCAAAATGCCACCGCCTTTAATATTTGTGTTATATTATGCCTTTTTAATAAATATAGTGAAAAGGAGGGTGATAGAATTGAAAAAGATAATTTTACCGATAATTTTAATATTTATTTTTGTAGCGGTCTATTTTTCAAGTGGAAATAAGCTTGAAACCTCAGGCGAGTCATTTGATTTAAATATGAATTCGCGCATAGCGGAAGAGTTTGAGAGTGTTCGTATGTTAGAGGGGGAAGAAATAAGGGGTGTTTGGATATCATATCTTGAATTTATGGATATTCTAACAGGAAAAAGCGAGGAGGAGTTTCGCTTGCTTTTTACCGATGTTGTTATAAATGCAAAAAGCATTAATTTGAATGCTTTATTTGTCCATCTGCGCCCCTTTTCTGATGCGCTCTATAAATCGGATATATTTCCAACATCGCATCTTATAACGGGTGTTGGCGGTGACCCACTTCCGTTTGATCCACTTGAGATAATGATAGAGATATCTAATGAATATAATATGCAAATTCACGGATGGATTAATCCATATAGAGTTTTAGGAGATAATGAAAGAGAACTAACTGATGACAATATCATCTATGAGTGGTATAATAATAAAAGCATGAATATTTTATCCACAGACAATGGCGTTTATCTAAACCCATTATCGCTTGAGGTTACCGAGCTAATTGTTTCAGGCGTTTTAGAGCTTATATCAAACTATCAGCTCGATGGTATCCATTTCGATGACTACTTCTATCCGCAGACTGATTATTACGTCGATAAGCCCTATTATGACTACTACCTCTCCGAAGGTGGGAGCTATGATATAGAAACGCTTCGGTTTGATAGGATAAACTATATGGTTTCGCAGGTATATAAAACCATTAAAGAATATGATGAGGATATGCTTTTTGGGATTAGTCCGCAGGGGAATATTGATAACAACTATAATATGCAATATGCCGATGTTGAGCTATGGATTTCAGAAAGTGGCTATATCGATTATATCTGCCCACAGATATACTATGGTTTTGAAAATGAAACAGCCCCTTTTACCGAGACGTTAAAATCTTGGATATCAAAAAAGTCAGCAGATATCAAAATTTATGTTGGGATAACATTTCACAAGATAAACGAAGTTGATTCATTCGCTGGAAGCGGTGAGCTTGAATGGGTATCAAATGAAGATGTTGTCTCGCGTATGGTTGAAACTTCGATAGAAAATGAAGTTGATGGAATAGTATTTTACGGTTATGACTATATATTTTCTCCAAATGAGAATATAGCTGATATCGTAAGTTCTGAGCTTGAAAAAATTAAGATAATTATATAGCGGAGGATTTTGGATGTTAAAAATATTGTCGAGGTTGCTTATCGCCATTTTAGCGGTGACTATTGTTGCAACAGCCTTCTCAATTAATGATGCCGATGCAAGTGATGTTGCAGGTGAATATGCAGTTTTTGGTGAGAGCGAGGATAATGGCGGGGAATATGGATATATCGACCCGCTCGATGAGGAGATAGCATTTAATCTACCTGTTAAGATGTCTGCTATTCATCTTGTTTCAGGTGAGGATATTCTCACAGCTGAAGCAACAAACGACGATTTAATAAGGGCGGAAATTGATAAAGCGCTCGCTCAAATCGAAGAGTATGAATTTAATACGGTTATTATTGATAGCACCTATGATGGCAAGGCTCTTTTTAATACCGATAGTATGGAGAGCGCGGCAGGATTTGATATACTTGCTTATATAATCGATAGATTTCAAACTGATGAGCGTTATGTTTTTGTAAACCATAACATATTTGCGGCGCTCGATGGTGCTGTTTCGGCGGCAACAATAGATAAGAACAGCGCCCTTGCAGTTTATATTACCGAAAACTATGATATAACCGGAATGACCCTTGAAAATATATACAATGAAAAAACAGATTATAGCTACCAAAACTTCAGAGCGGAAGCTGTTGGTATGGAGCTTGATAGCTGGATGCAAGAAAACAGCTATAACTTTATAACGTCGGTTGTTCGCGATATAAGAACAGTTAATAAAACTGTTGCTGTCGGTGCTTTTCTAAACCCAGTTTGGGAATATAGCGAAGCGAGAGAAGAGGGTATTGAAGTTACAGGGGACTTCTCAGCGCTATCAGAGGGAAATACAGATACAAAAAAACTCGTTTCCGATGGAATTTTAAACTATATTTTCATAGATAACTATGCTTCGCTCTCCGATGATGCTCTGCCTTTTGAGACGGTTTTAAGTTGGTGGGATGCAGTTGCTACGCAGGCAGAGATACCAATGTTTCTCTATCTTTCAAACTCAAAGCTCGGTGGTGATGAAGATGGTTGGTCTTCACCTGACCAGATTCTTCGTCAGTTAAGTACTGCCGATGAATATGCAAGCTATAGAGGAAGCGCACTTAACTCGATCTCTTCTCTTTTAGAAGATTATCAGGGCAGTACCGAAGTTTTGATAAAGTATTTCAGAGGTGAAGTTGACAACGCGCAACTTTTTACTAATATCAGCATCTATCAGCCTACCCAAACTAATTTTGTAACATATGAGGACAAGGTTGTATTCTTTGGCGTTACTGATGGAAACTTCCCGTCGTTTGTAAACGATGTTGAAATATCGCCTAATGCAAATGGTGAATTCTCGCAGACTGTTGACCTTGAGGTCGGGGATAATACGATAGTTTTCGAGAATAAAGGCCAGCGGCTTACATACAATATCGAGAGGCGAATAGACCTCTTAAAGAGCGTTACCCCAACGGGTACCGCTTCGGTTGGCGGCTCCACTAAGCTCTCGGTAACAGCGGTTGCCTATAAAGGCTCAACGGTTACAGCCTCTCTTGGGGGTTCATCAATAACCCTCACAGAGACAATAGACGACGGCTCTGCGACTTCACTGTATACAACCTTTGTCGGTGAGTTTACTATTCCCGCATCAACCTCTTCAGTTCAAAACCTTGGCACGATAAACTTTAATGCGAGTTGGTCAGGACATAGCGAGGGGATGAGCGGTGCTTCGATATCTGTTAATGCTGTAATAGATACGGCTATTCCTGGTGAAGCGATTATAGTTACAGCTGATAGAGCAGAAGTTTTCCCGATAACCACTGCCGATGATCTCTCAGCGCCTATTAATCATCACCTACCTAAGGGTACAGTTGATTATGTTGTCGGAAGTGTTACATATCCGACTGCATCCAAAACTTACGCCTACTATATCTTAAAATCCGGCAAAAGAGTTTACACATGGGATGTGACAAAAATTGAGGATCCAGGATATGAAAATAGCAACGCGGTGCACGGAGTTTCTGTTGCAGTTAATGGAATTTATACCGACATAACAGTTGATACCGATTGGCCGGTTGCGCATAATATTGAGTTTGAGCCAAACGTATTTAACCAAAATGGTTCGCAATACCCAGCAAGCTTTAACCCAACAAGAGTACGCATAGTTTTAAGCTATACTAATAGTGTGCCGCAAGGTGGGATAGATATGTCGGCTTCACCGCTGTTCTCATCAGGAATTTTCAGCACCGAAGGGTCGGGTGAGAATACCGTCGGCGTTATCTCACTTGATTTAACTGCCGCAGGTAAGATGCTCGGCGTAACATCATTTAGAGATGGTAATGGGGACCTTGTTGTCCGATTTACCAATATCCCATCATCTATATCAGAAGCGCGGATCTACCTCGACTCAGGTCATGGTGGACAAGACCCTGGTGCTACTAATGGCGCATATTGGGAGGCAACCCTTAATATGTCGATAACAACGAGAGTTGCAGAAATTCTTCGGGGAATGGGAGCGGAAGTTCGTATATTTGAGCCTGTTTTCTCAGATACCTCATCGCAAAGTCTTGTGAGGCGAGCGGCAGATGCAAGATCTTGGGGTGCGCATATTTATGTTTCGCTTCATCATAATAGCGGAAGTACTACCGCATCAGGTCCTGAAGTTTTCTATTATAATCCATATTCATCGGTGCTCTCAAGCAATATCTTCAATTCAATAGCGGGAACTGTTCCGGGATCTTCCACTGCAAGAGGTAGCAAGTTTAGCTATAATTTCTATGTCACGAGAAATACCGATCTTGTTGCGGTACTTATCGAATACGGATTTATGTCGAACCAAAATGAACTGCAGTATTTAATCCAAGAGGATATTCAGCAGCAGTTTGCGCAGAGGACGGCCGATGCAATAGTTCGAACGCTCAGCTATTAAGGGTGTGGTTATATGGATAAAATAATTGATTATTTAAAAGAAAAATATAACCCGAGTGCGATAGTGGCATATGGTTCGTTCGTTGATGGTAGTAACAACTCTGAGAGTGATTTTGATGCTTTTATAGTTATGGATAATCCGAAATCTAATCACGATAGTGCGATTGTTGATGGAATTCAGCTCGATGTTTTTATCTATGGCAACGATAAATTCGAGGGGGAGATATACCCTGAGGACTTCGTTGTGCTTTATGACTGCAATATTATTCTTGATAAATTAGGTGTTGCGAAAAAACTCGCATTAAATGTTCAAGAATATATAGATAGCTATAAAAGCAGTTTTGATAAAGATACCTTTGGGGTTCAATGGTGCAGGAAAATGCTGCGCCGTGCCAAAAGAGGCGATAGTGAGGGTTTGTTTCGTTGGCACTGGGTTTTAACTGATAGCCTTGAGATTTACTGCAATCTCACCGATAGATTTTACTTCGGGCCGAAAAAGACGCTGATATTGCTTGAGAAAAACGAGGATGATGCCTTTTCAGTTTATGAAAAAGCATTAAAATGCTTTGATATAACCTCTCTTGAAAATTGGCTAAATTTGCTTTTTAGATTATATGATGAAAAGTATGTAAAATAAAATAACAGCTTTAAAACAGCGGATGAGAATAAGCTCATCAGCTGTTTTTTGCGTATAAGAGAGGAAATAAAGCTTTTGGTAGGTATCATAAAAATTAGATAGTTATTTAAAGAGAACTGTAATTAAATTGATAGTCTCATAAGTGGGTGAAATTTTAACTGTAGCAAAAACCATTCATTAGAAATTTGAGGGCGAGAGATATAAATATAATAAAAACTAAAGATTTACGGTAGTGACTAAAGTTATCTTGATATAAAATAATAAAAATATTGTAAAGACCCAGTGAAAAATTGTATAATAAATATATTGAAATATCTATTTTGGTTTTAGGATAAACTATGGGAGACTTCTGCTATATGTTAGATAAATATAAAAATAATAAAAACAACATTCTTCTGCTTTTGATAACTTCAGTTGTGATAGTATTTTGTTTCGCCCTTTGGTATCTTTCAGTTGAAGACCATTTAAATGGCGATGACAATCAAACTATCTATTCGCAAACAGGTAGTTTTGATTTAACAGAATTTGATTTTAGCAAAGGGATTATAACGACATCCGGTGCTGAAGAATTTATTGAAGGAGCGCTCCTCACTCCGAGTGAATTTGATATGTTAAGCGAGGAAATAAAAATAGGATCAACTGGAAACTTCCCTGTAAATACTTCAAGGATAACCCTTTATCTACCCCAAAATGAAAGTTATACAATTATGGGAAACAGCTTTGATTTTGCCGAGCGAATTTATATTAATGGAGAGCTTGTCGGTGAAGTCGGTGTTGTCTCAACAACAGCTCATACCTCAACTCCTGACCATGCCTATTTGAATTTTACGGTAACACCTGAAAACGGTATTATTGAAATTGTGCGCCAAAGTAACAATTTTGTACATAGAGATAACGGCACAGCTGCCCATTTTATAATCGGAACAGCTGATACGATGAGCCGTTTGCGTTCTATTGAATATGGAACTGTCGGCATAATGATAGGTTTATTTGTAACGATTGCTATATCGCATATTTTTCTGTTTATGCTGTTTGAGAGGCATAAAGCCCATCTGTTTTTTGCAATACTCTCGCTCACCTGGGGAATTAGATTAGGGGTTACCGGGATAAAGGTATTTGGTGAATGGTTTCCCGCCTTATCTTGGGAAGTTCTATTTAGAGTGGAATATATGACCGTTCCAATAACATCTTCAATGATGCTTTTGGTTGCAAATGAAATTTTTCTAAAAACTCTACCAAAACTATTTCTTAGAATATTTGTTGGTGGTTTCTTAATCTATTCTGTATTCTGCTTGTTTGTTCCAACCCTTCCGCTTTCATATAGTATGATATATCTGCAGGTTGCATTTATATTAGGCAGCATTCTCTTGCTTGTATTCATCACTTTGAAACTTATAGATATGATAAAGAATAGAGAGGTGAGGATTAATCATCTGCTTTTTATAATAGGATATCTACCGTTTATCGTATCGGTAGTGCATGATGCGCTCTATTATAATTCGATACTTATTTTTGGTATTCGTGTTCTACTAATTGACCTGTCACTTATGATTATTGTTGTCACACAAACAGCGGTAATCTATTTCGACACTGCACAGAAAATGGTGTCTATATATAAAGCGGAGCAGGAAAATCGCATAGAGGCAGCCTCTTTAAGACAGGCAAAGAAAATGCATGAAAATTTTCTTCGCACCCTTTCCCATGAGATGCAACTACCGCTCACTACCGTTTCAGGTTATGCTCAGCTCACAAGTCAGATTTTATCTGAAGATGAAACTATTAATAGAGCATCAATTGCTGAAAAGATGCGAATAATAGACGATGAAGCAAGAAAACTATCAAGGCAAGTTTCTTGGCTTTTAGATGTTTCTGCTATCGACAACGGAACTTTTAAGCTGTATCTACAAAAGGTAGATGTAAATGAGCTCTTTTCAAAAATCATAACTCACCATTTTCCAATTATGAACAGCGGTGATATAGCTCTTAATATTGAAACTGAAGACAAATTACCTTATATTTTTGCCGACAAAGAAAGAACTTTGCAGGTGATTCTAAACATAATTTCAAATTCTATAAAGCACAGTGGTTGTACCAAAATAATTCTTAGCGCAACTGTATGCGAAAAAGATAACAAATTCCTATCTGTTTCCGTTTTAGACAATGGAAAAGGTATCCCAGATGAATTGAAAGAAGAGCTGTTTAGTCGATACCCAAAACACCGCTCAGAAAAAGGAAATGGACTTGGCCTTTATATAGTTGCGCAGACTGTTGCGGCAGAGGGTGGGCAGATTAGCTATGAGAGCGATGAGAATATCGGCACAAAGATTATATTTACGCTACCTATTTGGGAGGAGGTTTAAAGGATGAATGAAATGTCAAATCATAAAACAGTATTAATGGTTGAGGACGATTTAAATCTGCTAAATCTCAATAATGAAATCTTATCAAGAAATGGCTATACCGTCTATCCTGCGAAAAATCTCAGTGAAGCAAGCGGTATTATTGATAGTAACAAAAGAATTGATATCGCCATTTTAGATGTTTTACTGCCAGATGGGGATGGTTTGTTATTTGCGGGTCATCTGAAGAAAAAAGTCGGATGTCCGGTGCTTATCCTTACAAGTAAAAACTCTTCTGATGATATTATTAAAGGTATGAGCGGTGAAGCTGATTTATATATGACAAAACCATTTGTTATAACTGAGCTTATTGCGAGAATTGAAGGACTCTTAGCAAAACACAAAAAAGAAGCTGATACAAAGAATAAATTCTCAGAGGTTTCTTTTGGTGCCCTTAAAATTAACCCAATAACAAGACAGGCGATATTAAACGAGGAAAACTTAAATCTCACACCAAAGGATTTCACGCTACTGCTAACACTATCCGGATACGAAAATGAAATTGTTACTCAAAGCTTTTTGTATGAAAAGGTATGGGGGCAATCGCTCGGGACCGATACGACAGCGCTTCGCTCCGCCATCGCAAGACTGCGAAAGAAACTTGTTAGCAGTGGGTATACTATATCTTCAAGCAGAGGCGAGGGTTATACATTTGAAAAAATCGATTTGAGGTAGCAAAAAAGTTGTCCAAGTATCTATATATTTGTTTTGACAAATAGTCATTTTAAATAAAAAAACTTATGAATGTGGTAATTCTGCCACATTCGTTTTTTTATCCTATTTATATGATATTATTAAGGTGTATAACTGCAATTAACTTCAAAAAAATCTAATTATTATATTATCTGGGAGCTGAAAATTATGAGAGTTAAACAAAGGAAACTAATGCCGATAATTCTGTCGGTTGCACTGCTTATAGGCGCTCTGCCACTTAGCATATTCGCGGCTGATGCAAAGTATCAAAACAGCGAGGTGATAACTGCCATAAGTTTGCCTGACGATGCTTTATCTATGCAGGAAATAGCCATAGAGAGCGATAGTGCTCCAAGTCTACCCACAAGCTTAGATGCAACTGTTACAAGCATTTTGTGGGAGGAAATCGCTCTGCCACAGCAAAGTGATGAGGAAACTTCGCCAGATACCGATGATGAGAAAAATAAAACAGAGTGGCAACAGACCATTTCAAACGAGAGTTTATCGATAGATGTTGAGTGGGAGCTTTTGGGTGATGTTTTATTTAGCACCGAGAGAGAGCAGAGTTTTATTTATAGAGCAAAAATTTCGAACGATAGCTATGAAGTCGCAGACGTTGTTGTTATGCCTGAAATTACAGTTAATATAGTAGGTAGAAAAAGCGAAGATGAAAATAAAGAAAACAATGGCGATAACTCAAACTCTGATAATAGCGACGAGCAAGAGAGTGAAGAAGATTTAATAGTTTTAGATAGTGATAAAGCGCCAAATCTATCGCAAAATAATAGCCGTGCTATCGGCTCTGTGAATTTTGCAGGAGTTACCCTTGCTGCAAATACATATTATACCATCTCAGGCAATTCATTTACCACCTCTGGTGCGGACGCTGATAACTATAAAGTTTATCTTGAAGTAACCGAAGAGGAGGCAACCCTTCATCTTAATAACTTCTCGCTAAGAGATACAAATTCAGCTACCTCGTTTATCTCAACATATGAAACATTAACAGTTAATACCATAGGAGCGGTTTCATTAACTTCTGAAACGAGCGATAGCGTTATGGCGAAAAGCCTTATATTTAAAGGCGGCGCGCTATCAATTAAATCGACAGATAACAACGGTATTACCGCAACAGGTAATATAACTATAAGCAATAACTTAACCGTTGTGGCAAATAATGCGGTTTCCGCTGCAAATATTTATCTGCAAGATGGCGCTAATTTAACTGCCAATGCAAACGACGACGGCGGATATGGCATAACTGCAACCGAGCTTATAGTTCCCACCGGTGCATCAGTTTGGGCAAACGGATCGGCTGGGCGAAATGCAAGAAACGGCGGTATCGCTATTGACGCTTATCTGAACGTTAAAGGCGGCAGTGTTACCGCTTTTGGTGGAAACCTATACAACACTCTTGGTGGCTCTGCCGGCGATGGTATAACAAGACTGAATTTAGAGAGCGGGTATGTTCGTGTTCGTGGTGGCTCTGCCGCTTCGGCGTTCGGGCAAACTGGCGGTACCGCTATTACAAACGATGCAGTTGTTGAGGGCGGTAAGCTCGAAGCTACCGGCGGTGACGGCGGTGTCGGAGGCAGTTCAGGTAGCGGAATAGGATTTCATATCTGGGCTACCGGCGGTGAGTCTTATATCAAAGGCGGCAACCTATCTATCGCAGACGGTACTTTAGGGTATGCAGTTGCGGACGGCGGCTCTGATAAATCGACCATTGCAGGTGGTAACGTTTATGCAACCGGCGGGTATAACTCAGGCACAAACGGTCCTCAAAGAGCATATAGGCAAGCGCCGAATATAACTACCCCCGACGGCAAACAAGCCGACCACTCGATAGGTCTATCCGCTCCAGGTACATATGACGCTGATAGTATCCACGATTTCGCCTCGAGATACGTCGGTATTTCTTACTCAACACCGGGTGAGGTTACTTTCGCAGGGGTTAATCTAATTGTCGGTAACTACTATAAATTTAGCGAAAACGGCAGTATGACTATCGGCAGTTTGGCTGATTACAATGTTTATTTTACAAATATAAGTGGCAAAAACACCCTGACTCTTTCGAGCGTTTCGGTATTTGGCAGTTTTGCAAAAAGCCTGATAACTGCAGGTGGCGACTTGGATATTATTTTGCAGGGCAACTCTTCGCTTACAAACAGCCAAACAGGAGTTGGCGTTATTGAAGTAGTGGGCAACTTAAACTTTTTTGAAAACGGCTCACTCTCGGTATTTGGCAGAGAGTTTGGAATATCCTCCGGTGGCAATATAACGATAAGCGGCGGCGCTATAACAAGCTCAGGCTCTGCGGCAAAGGGATTTGCGGCAAACAATCTAACTCTTAACATCGGCAGTAGCCTCAATGTTTTCGGTGCACTCGCAGTGACTGGAAATACAGCGATAAATGATAGCTATATCCACGTTAGTGCAAATGATACCGCATATCTCGGCACCGTTTCTATTAGCGGAAATAGCTCTGTTACCGCAACAGGGCGCACCGCTTTTGCAAACAACCCGACTATTAACGCTATTCCAACTATAATAGCTGGAGATACTGCGGCAACTGCGGCGGCAGTAGAGCAAAGCACTGATTATCACACAAACAAATTCGTTAAGATAACGACCGAGCGGCAGTCTTATGCTGTTATAAGAATTTTGGACGATAGCACGGCGGGCTACGCCCAGTACAGCCTTGTGAACGGCAGTTATTATAACTTTGATAGCACCGCCAAAACCCTTACAGCGGCAACGGCGGCAGACTATGATTTGTTCTTTGAGGTGACCCCTGCTGGCGAGAGGCTGACCTTTAATAGCGCAGTGCTGACAGATACCTTTATATACTCAGCTGCTTTTCTTGAGATTGTTTTAAAGGGCGAGAGCTCTATTACCAATAAAACCAAGCTAAGATTTGCTATTAATGAAGTTTCAACTACTTTAGTTGCAGGAGGCATAATCTTTAGCGGCAGTGGAAAAATTAGAATTGACCATTCTCTTACAGAGCAATATATGGGAGATTACACAAGGGCGGTATTATCAAATGGTAACATTTCGCTTATAGGCGGTTGCACCGTTGAAGCGATAGCAACCGCTGGAGTCACCTTTCAATCAGGTGATAATCTAACGGTAAACCCCGGTTGCACCCTTATAACAGATGTTGTTGGTGATGGCATTAAAGTACCACTTTATACTATGGACGTTCCAATTGCCAATTCAATATTCGTTCAAAATGATTTACTACTTTATAATGGGAGAATTGAGGCAAAGGTTAGTACGGAGAGGTTCTTTTATACGAATTTTGGTGAATATGACTTCTATAGTGATGTTGCCGGAAGCGGTATTTATATATCATCTGGAAACGTATTTATTCGAGGCGGCGATTTAGACGTCGGCTCAGCAAGCTTTTTTCGTAAAGACGGTTTAACTAATCCTTCTTATACAGGTCATCGAGCAATATATTTTGATAACGCGAATTCGCAATTTTATATCTATCCTCTCCCTGCAACGATTGATTTTAATGGATCGAATGGTAATCCTGTATTTTTAAACTATGAAGAGGTTGATATAACAATTAATAATCATTTGTACGATGACGAAAACCCTCATGGCTTATATTATGAATTGAACAATCAATCTATCTCCATAGCCGCTAAAGGCTTCCCCGATATTAACAGTATGATGATGGGGGCAATAGGGTTTGACCCAAGAACGGTTACCTCTGCCGGAAACGTGCAAAAAGATGGGGATGTTCTCTTCCTTGGCGGAGATGAATGGGTTCTGCTAAAAGACCCAGTGGACGCACCAAGGCTTCTTATAAACAAAAATGTAGAAGATAACAACTTAACCTATCAAAGCCTCACGGCAGCTGAGCAATCGGCGGTCACCGGCGGCAGTCTTACCAATTTAACAAACCAGCAGGTGACAGACCTTGTCGGCACAGAGTTAACCGACGGTTTAGCAATAAATGCCACAACAAAACCGGCTTTCACGATAGATGATAATGCTATTCTATTCCGCCATACAAATGAAGGCGGTAAAAATGGCGAGGTGGGAATTACCAAAGATGCAGTCGTCGATGTTTTCACAAAGCAGTTTGAGGTCGGCGAGAGCGCTGTCTCAAACAAATGGAGCTTAACCCTTTATGATAGCAGCAGAGCTGATTTCGATGCTTATAACCTCGAGATTGTTGGCAGAGAGGTAATTTTCGAATACCAAAACGCCACATATGGACACAATGAGTATATCTCTGTTATAATCGGCGATGGGCTCGGCGGTATCCTATATTACGGCAAGGTTCGTGCCGCTAATGACGCCGCAGATGAAAGCGGTATCATAACTTTCACTCTGCCTGCCGATTTAGAATTAGAAGAGGGCGATTATCTTGATATTCTCGCTTTCAATGAGCAGGTAAACGGTGAGGGCAATACCGACTATTCAAGCAAGCTTATACCTGTTCCCGCTATTGCTCAGTCGGCGCTTTCAGGGCAAACTATCGAGTTTTCAGAGGATACAGTTGTAAAGCAGTATGGCGATGCGACCTTTGTAAACCCTCTTAGTGGTGCTAAAACGGCAGTTTCTTATGTGAGCAGTAATACCGCTGTTGCGACCGTCAATGAGTTTACAGGGCATGTGAGCATTGTCGGTCGTGGTAGCACAACTATTACCGCAACGGCAGAGCTCGGCACAGGCTCTGACGGCGAGAGTTATTCCTCCGCCACCGATAGCTATACAATTACCGTTTCAGCGAAAGAGATAACGGTTACTGCGGGTGACTTTGCCGTTACAAAAGAATATGACAACACCACGAGCGGAAATAGCGCAACTTCTACCGGCACCCTCTTTGTTAGCGGCATAGCGGCTTCTGATTTGAGCGCTGTATCTGTTTCGCCTACTATCGGTCTTTTCTCCGATAAAAACGTTACAACTGAAAATAAAACAGCTACAGTTTCACTCGCACTACAAGGCGACACCGAGGGTAACTACACACTCGTTACAAGCAGCATAGATGTTCCGGCAACTATTACCCCGAAAACCGCAAGTTGGAGCGTGGGAACAGTTGCAAACAAAGCTTACGATGGCGATACCGATGCCACCGTTACAGCGCACCCGACTTTGAGCGGAACTTACCCCGCCGATAACATCTCGGTTACAAACGGAACTGCAAGCTTTGCATCTGAAAACGCAGCAAATGGAATTGCAGTTACAGCGTTTGGATATAGTATAAACGGCACCGATACAGCTAAATCGAACTACACCCTTCCGACTGGGCAACCGAATTTTAACGCCGCTAATATCACAAAAGCTTCTTATAACGCCGATGACGAGATAACCGTTGCGATTAATGCGAAAATTGATCAGGCGACAACAGTTAATCTTGCAAACTATCTCTCGGGACTTCTAAACCCTAATTATCCGGCGGTAAATCTAATAAACTATGATAATACGGTAGTTACTGCACCAACCTACCAAAGCGATAGTACAGGGGTGCTTGCGTTTAGCATTTTAGATACTGCACCACTGGGGCTTCAAAGCGGCGTTATTACCTTAAATATTAAAAGTGATAACCACTTAGATGTTACAGTATTAATCGATATAACGGTGCTTGATAAAGATGTACCTGTTTTATCGGCAGATGATTTATCAAAAGAGTATGACGGAGTAGCGTTCACCGAAGCTGATATTGAGAACAAAACCGCCACCTTTAACGGTCAACCTATACTCGGAAACTGGAGCCTTGAAACGACACCATCTATAACTAAAGCTGGCGAGAGGCAGACTTTAACATTGAAGTTTATTCCGAGCGATGGTGAGAAGTACGCAACAGTTACGACAGATATATCATCTGAAATCATAAAAAAACCGATAACTATATCTGTGAAACTGGATAAGTCGGCTATAATCGTCGGCGGAACACTCCCAATAGCAACTATCGATTACGGCGATGTTATCTCTGGCGAGAGCCTTGCTCCTGGTTCAGTGACAGCGCAGTTTAGTGGTCTGCCTACAGACAGCAAAAAAGCCGGCAGCTATACAGTTAGATGGAGCAACGCACAGGCTATGCAGACGACTATAGACGCTCTATCGGCGGCAAGTAACTACGATATAAGCTATATCGATACCGCTATATTTTCTATTAATTCAGCCGTTACACCGCCAACTGTTAAAACCCATACGATAACGGCAACTGCCGGTTCAAATGGTACTATCTCGCCTATTGGGAAGGTGAACGTCACCGAGGGCAATAACCAGACTTTCACTATAACGCCAAACAGCGGATACAGAGTTTTGAGCGTTACGATTGACGGCACAAACTACGGCAGTATAACAAGCTTTACATTTGAAAACGTCACCACTCCGCACAGCATTTCCGCCTCTTTCACCCAAATTACCACTACTGATACCGACAGTGATCCTGATGATTTAGGTGAGGACGAGGGCGACAGTGAGAGCGGCAGTGAGCAGGACGATAATACTGAGAGCGGCTCAAAGGACAGCTCTTCGGAGAGTGGAAGTGATAGCAGCAGTTCTGAGGACAGCTCTTCGGATGGCTCAGAGGACGGGAACGGCGATAGCGGCAGTTCCTCGGAGAATACCCCGAAAATTGATATTACCGACAGCGGCGAGGTTACTATAACTCCACCTGCAAACAGCGGCGAGCCGAGCGGTGTTACAATTGGAGAGCGCGTACTTAGCAATGATGATTATTTAGTAAACGGTGATGGCAGCATAACAGTTACATCAGAAGTTTTAAGAGCTCTTTCGAATGGTGAGCATAATATCACCGTAGATTATGGTAATACAAGTTATCAAGCGACTATAATTGTTGATGATGGTGTTCCACTCAGCGCTTCAAATTTTGAAGAAACAGAGTCTGAGTCTGGTATACCTTTATATCCGATTATCATTGTGGTGGTAATAGTGCTTGGTGCAGTTGTCTTTTTTGTATTCCGTAGCAAAGGTCGAGTAGAGAAATAGAGTTGATTTACTGCATTTTTAAGAAATAGAAGTAGATATTTTAAGTTTTTCAAGATAGGGAGTGGCGGTAGAAGCCGCTCCCTATAACTATATCCTACCAATTTTGTTTGAAGAGCTGAGGTATAGGAATAGTAGGATAATCAGATGTGTATTAACAGCCGCGCCCCCGCAAAAGGCAATTTTTCAAATTGCCTCGGTCAAACGAAGTTTGACCAAACGCATCAAGATGCGTTTTGCGGGGGGCGGCTGTTCTTTTCCCTTTGCTATAAAAACTTAAACTTACAACAAAATAGGTTTTTGAGATATTTTAGAGTGAAACTGTTTTTTTGCATAGAGAAAACTGTTATTATTTCAAAACTAAATTCATACCTATTATCAGGGGTGATAGGCTTTGAGAAATATAAGAATGAGAAAAAGACGTAAAAAAAATAATGAAGGGAAAACAATAGACTATTTCTGCACCGTTTTATTATTGCAATCGGTTATATCGCTATGTATTTTTGGATGTATATACTTCTTTTCAGAAACAGAAGTTGTTTCAAAGTTTTTATTGGAGCTTCGAGATATAAAAGAAGTTTATAACAGCGATTATTTTGAGAATACCGCAGAAGCTGTTTTAAAAGAGATAACATTAAACGCCGGTGGAGGTGAGGGGGATAGCACAACAATTTATAATTCACCATATATCCTCTCAACTCTGCTCACAAATCCAGCAGATGGTTGGATTAGTTCAGAGTTTGGGGTGCGTGTTCATCCTGTGAGCGGTAATGAAAGTATACATAATGGGATAGATATAGCGGCGCCGGAGGGTGATGTGGTGGTAGCGGCACTTCAAGGTGAGGTTTTGGAGGTTTCATTTAACGATATAGACGGAAACTACATTAAAATTCGGCATGGAGTGAACATAGAGACAAAATACTGTCATCTTAGCGAAACACTCGTAAAAGTAGGGGACAGTGTTTTGAGAAATCAAGTCATTGGAGAGGTTGGTAGTACAGGGCTAACGACTGGACCGCATCTCCACTTTGAAATATTAATCGACGGGATAAATGTTGACCCAGCTTATTATTTGAGTTCAGATGTGATTTAGAGTTTTTGGGGTAGAAATATTCATTTCAGAATATTTTGTTTTATTTTTAACAGCGCTCCTAAGCTTAGATAAAACAGGTCTTTGCCTCTATGCTCTTGCTGCTTGCGTTATCCATGAAAGTGGTCATATACTGGCGCTATATCTTTTAGGAATTCGGAAGTACAAAATTGAATTTAAGATGTTTGGTATAAAAATTATAAAAAAAGAGACCGAAGGAAGCTATAAAGAAGAGCTTTTCTTTTCTGCTATGGGTCCGTGTTTTAATATGATAGCGGCGGCAGTTTCGCTTTATATAAGCGGTGTTCAAGGCTATTTCTTCTATATGAATATAGCAGTTTTGCTCTTTAATATACTTCCAATTTATCCGCTTGATGGTTACCGAATTATTTTAAATAGCACAGGCCTTCTCTTTTCAAGCAATACAGCAAAGATTATCTGTAATTCATTTACCATTGCTTTTCTTCTGATTCTTTATTTTTTTGCAGGATACATATTGATAAATTATAAAAATCCCACCCTTTTAATAACAACAATATATCTTACGTTTGCAATTTGTCGCAAAAGATAATATGATATAGGTAGTTATTATTTGGAGGAATTATTTTTTATGTATAATGAAAACTTTAAGAGGGTTTTATCTTCTATCGAAAAACCTGCAAGATATATAGGTGGCGAAGTTAATAGCGTCTATAAAAATTTAGATGAGGTTGATTTGAGATTTGCCTTCTGCTTTCCCGATAGCTATGAGGTTGGAATGTCCCATCTTGGGATGAAAATCCTGTATTCACTTCTAAACAATGAAAAAGATATCTACTGTGAGAGGTTTTTCTCTGCAATGCCTGAGGCAGCAGAGATTTTTAAGGAAAACGCAGTGTTGCCGCAAAGTCTTGAGAGTTTCACCCCGTTATCAGAGTTTGATATAATTGGATTTACCTTGCAGTATGAGCTATCTTATACGAATATCCTCTCGATGCTCGATGATGCTGGTATACCGCTAAAAAGCGCTGATAGAGATGGATTGCACAATCTCGTTATTGCCGGTGGCCCATGTGCATGTAACCCAGAAACTATAGCTGATTTTATCGATATTTTTGTGCTTGGTGAAGCGGAAGAAGCTATTATTGAGCTTTGTGATTTATATAAAATTTCAAAGAAAAAGGGCGATAGTAAGCAAGATTTTCTAAAAAAAGCAATGAGAATTGAAGGGGTGTATATCCCGAGTTTTTATGAGTTTTCATATAACGATGATGGAACAATAAAAGAGGTTAAAACTATAAACGGTGCGCCGAAAACCGTTAAAAAAAGGATTATAAAAGATCTTGATGCTGTTTTTTACCCCGAGAGATTTGTTGTTCCTTATATTGATATTGTTCATGATAGAGCGATGCTTGAGGTTATGCGCGGTTGTATTCGTGGATGTCGGTTTTGTCAGGCGGGTTATATTTATAGGCCACTTCGTGAGAAAAGCAGCAACATACTCTCAGGACAAGCAAAGGTGCTATGTGAGACAAGCGGCTATGATGAGATATCGCTATCTTCGCTTAGTACCTCTGATTATACTGGACTTATGCCGCTTTTAGATAAGCTCACCCCATGGACAGCAGAAAAAAGAGTTCATCTCTCGCTACCATCGCTTCGCGTTGATAATTTTAGTGGTGAGATGCTAAAGAGAAGCGATACTGTAAAGAAAGGTAGCTTAACATTTGCGCCAGAAGCTGGAACACAGCGACTTCGCGATGTTATAAACAAAAACGTTTCCGAAGAAGATATAGAGACAATGGCAACAACTGCACTTTCAGAGGGGCATACAAAGTTTAAGCTCTATTTTATGCTGGGACTTCCGACAGAAACAGATGAGGATATAAGGGGAATAGTACGCACTGCTTCGGGGATAGTTGGACTATACTATAAATCAGAGCTTAAAGGGCGCGGTTTTAATATTAATGTAAGCGTTGCAACTTTTGTCCCAAAACCGCACACTCCATTTCAATTTGAGCCTCAAGAGGAGTTAGATGAGGTCGTGAGGAAGCAGAGAATTTTATTTGAGGCAAAACCTGGAAACAAAGTTCGAATAAACTACCACGATGGAAAGACAAGCTTTATAGAAGCTGTTTTTGCAAGGGGAGATAGAAGGATATGCGATGTTCTCTATAAAGCTTATGAGAAAGGGTGCATATTTGATGGATGGGATGAGCATTTCAAATTTGATAAATGGCTTGAAGCGTTTGAAGAATGTGGTCTTGATCCTCATTTCTATGCGAACAGAAAAAGAGAGTATGATGAGATAAATCCTTGGGATCATATCGACTTTGGAGTTAGCAAAGAGTTTTTAGTTGAAGAGCATAAAAAAGCGACAGAGAGCAAAACAACAGCTCATTGCAGAGAGGTTTGTTCGAATTGCGGAGCGAATAGATATGAGTGCGGGGTGTGCTATGATAGACATTAGAATATTTTTTGAGAAAACAGGAAATGCAAAATACATCTCACATCTTGATTTACAAAGAACATTTCAGCGAGCGCTTGCAAGAAGTAACCTGCCTGTTTGGTATACTGAAGGATTTAACCCGAGGATATATGTAACATTTGGGCAGCCGCTATCCCTTGGTTTTGAGAGCCTTTATGAGGTGGTTGATTTAAGGTTTACCGAAGAGGTTGATTTTAACCTTGCAAAAGAGCGGCTAAACGCTGTTATGCCAGTCGGTATATCGGTTATAGATATAAACTACCCTGTGAATAAACCGTCTGCTATTGATGAAGCGAGTTTTATCATAAATTTAAAAGATATCGACTGTGAAAAAATAGAAGAGCTTTTAGCGGTGAGCGAGATAATCGTATCTAAAAAAACTAAAAAAGGCTTTGTTGAAACCGATATTAAACCATTTATAAGCGAGTATAAATTAGAGCAGTGCGATGAAGATACAAAAATGGATGTTTTTTTGCCGTGCGGCATTAATTTAAATATCAATCCAAATCTGTTTTTAAAGCATTTTGAAGAGAAACTCGACCGAAAAATTTATACCGAAATTAAAAGGACGATGCTCTATATCGAGGGGCGAAAAAAGTTTTGCTAAAAAGCTTGATTTTGCTTTGTCGTTGTGGTATAATCTATTAGCATTTAAGCTTCCGCTGTCTCTTCGGCGGGAATTAATGCCCGAAAATCGGACATTGAGACAGGCAGTCCTCTGAAAGTTGTGTTCATGAATGCCTAAATACTAAGGAGGTAAAATTATGGACGCATTAAAAACAATTGCGCAGTCGTCAATTAAAGAGGCACCGCCTACCTTTAATATCGGTGACACAGTTAAAGTACATGTTCTCATCAAAGAGGGTGAGAGAGAAAGAGTTCAGATGTTCGAAGGAACAGTTATAGCTCGTAAACACGGTGGAGTTATGGAAACTTTCACAGTAAGACGTCTTTCATACGGCGTTGGTGTTGAGAGGGTTTTCCCAATCCACTCACCACATGTTGTTAAAGTTGATATTATCAGAAGAGGCCGCGTTCGCAGAGGTAAACTATACTATCTAAGAGGTAGAGTAGGTAAAGCCGCGAAGGTTCGTGAGCAGATTAAGTAAGAACTTTTAAAAGGAACTGGTTTTTCAGTTCCTTTTTGTAATTCGAAGGTGTTTTATGAAATCATTTAAAAATATGATACTCGATTGGCTTGATGCTATAGTTGTGGCCCTTGCGTTTGTTGTTATATTGTTTACCTTTGTTTTAAGGATAGCAACAATTGATGGTGTTTCGATGTACCCAACCCTTGAACACGGCGAGAGGGTGCTTGCGGTGCAGATGTTTTATACTCCAGAGAGAGGGGATATAGTTATAGTTTCACTGCCGAGTGAAAACTACGTACCTTATATCAAGAGGGTAGTTGCTGTTGAAGGGGATACAATTGAAATAGATCATAGCACAGGTGAGATTATAGTTAATGGGAATGTTTTAGATGAAGATTATATTCTACCTGAGGAAAACAAAAACTATGGCAGCTTTGAGGGTGTGGCTGTTGTGCCTGATAACTGCGTTTATGTTTTGGGAGATAATAGAAACAACTCAAAAGATAGCCGCTATGCAACGATTGGATTTGTTGAAGAGCAGTATATAATTGGACATGCCTTTTTAAGGGTTTATCCATTTGATAGTGTTGAGATTTTATAAAAAAGAGAGAAGCTATAAATTAAGTAATAGCTTCTTTTTTATTGCTTAATTTAAATGTTGTTTTTAGGTATAGTTAAAAAAAATATAACAAGATAAGCATGCAAAAGTTATCGGTTTTATTATAGATATCACTTTTAGAGAATGCTTTATAAATGATGAGAAATGTGGTATAATCAAACAAATATTAGATAATTATTAAGTTACGGAATTGAAAAAGGGTTTTTATATGAATATGCAACAAAAAAGAAAAAACAGAAAAGAAAAGATGGAGAGGGAAAATCATATCGGTGCCACTGTGGAAAAAAATGAGGTTAAGATAAACTGGTATCCGGGTCATATGACTAAAACAAGCAGGATGATTGTATCGGCAGTTAAAGATGTTGATATAGTTATCGAGCTTTGCGATGCAAGAGCGCCTCTATCGACAACAAACCCCCATCTTGAGAAATTAACCGCACATAAACCGCGTCTAATTTTGCTAAATAAGTGCGACCTTGCAGATAATAAAAAGACAGAGGGTTTTATTGAGTATTTTAAAAATAAAGGGATAAAAGCAATAGCAATTGACTCGAAAAATAAACGAGTTTCGAAAATAATAAACAGTGCGATTGAAGAGGTTTTAGCGGAGCTTTTAGAGAGGCTGAAAGCTCGGGGTATGGGAAATAGAGCGCTTCGAGCGATGATTATAGGTATTCCGAATGTAGGGAAATCATCGCTTATAAATAACCTGTGCGGTGGCAGACGTGCAAAGGTTGAGGATAGACCGGGTGTAACACGTGGAAAACAATGGGTAACAACTAAAGACGGACTTGAGCTGCTCGATACCCCAGGAGTTCTGCTCCCGAAATTCGAAAATCAAGAATACGCAAAAAAGATAGCGTTTATTGGCTCTATTAACGATGACATATTAGACTTAGAATGGCTTAGTTGTGAGCTGCTCGGGTATATTAAAGAAAATTACCCGGGAAATATAAATGAAAGATATAGCGTTGACCCATCTGAGTTTGATGATAGATATGAGCTTTTAAAGGCGATTGGTAAAAAAAGAGGAATGCTGATGGCTGGTGGTGTTGTTGATACCGAGAGAGCATCAGTTGCAGTGCTTGATGAGTTTCGTGGCGGCAAAATGGGTCTTATAACACTTGATAAATTAGATGAGGACGATGATGAATAATCTGTTTTTGTTTGATAAAGAGATAAATGAAAATGGTATTTTAGCAGGGGTTGACGAAGCGGGCCGTGGGCCGCTTGCGGGTCCTGTTGTTGCGGCGGCGGTTATTCTAAAGGATGATTTCTATAGCGATATCTTAAACGATTCAAAAAAGCTCTCTGAAAAAAAGAGGGATATGCTTTACGATGAGATTATAAATGCTTCGATTTCATACTGCGTATCGTTTGTCTCGCCGCAGATAATTGATGAGATTAACATATTAAATGCAACTATGAAGGCTATGAAAGAGGCTGTGGAAGGGCTTTCTCTTGAGCCGAACCTTGTGCTTATAGATGGAAATAAAGCGCCACAGGGGCTTTTAAATGCGAAAACAGTTATAAAAGGGGATGTTACCTCTGCATCAATTGCGGCAGCATCTATACTTGCAAAGGTCGAGAGGGATAAATTTATGGCAAATTTGCCGTCAAACTATGATAAATACCTCTTCACAAAACATAAAGGGTATGGCACCAAGCTCCATTATCAGATGATTGAAGAACATGGGGTATCGGATATTCACAGAAGAAGTTTTTTAAAGAAGATTTTAAAAGATGGATAGGAAGAAAATCGGGAACAACGGTGAATCTGCGGCGGCGATTTACCTAAGGTTTCATGGATATAAGATAATAGAGCGAAACTTTAGCTGTCGGTTTGGTGAAATAGATATAATCGCGCAAAAAGGGGAGCTGCTTGTTTTTGTTGAGGTGAAAACTCGCAAGAAAGATAGCCTTGTAGATGGTGTTTATTCAGTTGATTATTATAAGCAGCAGAGAATTATAAAAACGGCTAAAATTTTCTTGGCAAAGCAGAGAGATGAGTATAATGTTCGATTTGACGTCATATTGGTAGAGAGCGGAGCTATTCCAAAAATTAACCATATAGAATCTGCTTTTGAGGTGTGATATGAGGCTGTTTGATCTCCATTGCGATAGTTTAACTGAGTGTTTTCGCCAAAACCTTTCACTGTATGATAATGATAAAACAGCGGTAACCTTAAAAGGGAAAAAAGATTACATACAAGCTTTTGCGCTTTACATTGAGCAAGGTATGCCAAGAACGCTAATGCGAAAGTATTTTATTGATAATTTTGAGTTTTTGGCAAGCACGGAAAGAAATATAGAAAACTTTGATATAGTTTCTGGGAAACTGCCGAGAAAGACCGATGGGAAGATATTCGGGATAAGAACAGTTGAAAACTGTGAGCTTTTATACGACCTAAATAATTTTGATTTATTTTTAGAATATAATATATTTGCAGCGTCGCTTACCCATAATGAGAAAAATTGTCTCGCAGGGGGCGCTTTATCTGATGGGTCGGTGAGTGAGCAGGGGTATAGCGTTGTTAAGTTGTTTGATGATAATAATATAGTTTTGGATATCTCGCACCTTAACGATAAAAGCTGTTTTGAAGTTTTAAGTTTTAGCGATAAGACGGTCATAGCGACGCATTCAAATTCGCGAGCGGTCACAGATAATAAGCGCAATTTACCCGATGAGTTTTTCAAAGAGGTAGTGGCGCGCGACGGGATAGTTGGAATAAATTTGCACTGCCCATTTTTATCGGAGAATGCGCCGACGTTTGATGATATATTAAAGCATATCTATCATTTTCTATCAATCGGCGGAGAAGATACAGTTTCGCTTGGGTGCGATATGGATGGTGCGGTGATGCCAAGCGAAATTCAAAATCTTGCCGCTCTTGAAAAGTTATACGATTATATGTTAAAATTAAATTTCAGTGAGCAACTAACAGATAAAATTTTTTATAAAAACGCATACGATTTTTTTGCAAAACGGAGGGTTTAAATGATTTATGAGAGCACGAGAGATAGCAGCTTAAATCTTGATTCTGCTAAGGTTATTACTGCTGGAATATCAAAAGATGGCGGACTTTTTATGCCAAAAGAGTTTCCGCAGTTTTCAGCTGATGAATTTAAGAGCTATATAGGCAAAGGGTATAACGACCTTGCGAAGTTTGTTATGAGCAGGTTTTTAGATGACTTTAACAGTGAAGATATCTCGAAATTTATCGATGCTGCATATAATACTGAGCGGTTTGATACAGATGAAATAGTGCCTGTTCGAAAAGTTGGGGACAACTTCTTTTTAGAGCTTTGGCATGGGCCTACTTGCGCATTCAAAGATATGGCTCTTTTGATGCTGCCGCATTTTATGGTCCATAGCGCAAAAAAAGAGGGCGATGATAAAGAGATAATCATCCTTGTTGCAACGTCGGGGGATACAGGCAAAGCGGCACTTTCAGGTTTTGCAGATATCAATGGTATTAAGATAGCGGTATTCTACCCTGAAAATGGTGTTTCAGACACCCAACGGCTTCAGATGATAACTCAAGAGGGTGAGAATGTTTATGTTGCGGCGGTTAAAGGCAACTTCGATGATGCGCAAACAGGGATTAAGAAAATTTTCACCGATAAGAGCCTATCAGATAGACTTGCAAAGAGCGGATATAAATTCTCAACTGCAAACTCTATAAACTGGGGCAGACTATTACCTCAGATTGTCTATTATATCTATGGCTATTTAAAACTTGTTTCAGACAAAGAGGTAGAATACGGAGAGGCTATAGACATTGTTGTTCCGACAGGGAATTTTGGTAATATTTTAGCGGCTTATATTGCAAAGGTTTTAGGGATGCCGTTTGATAAGTTTATCTGTGCTTCGAATGAAAACAATGTTCTTACCGATTTTTTAAATACAGGAGTATATGATAAAGAGCGTGAATTTAAGCTTACCTATTCTCCTTCAATGGATATTTTAATCTCAAGCAACCTTGAGCGTTTAATCTATCTTGCTACAAATAGAGATTGTGGTGAAGTTTCAAGACTTTACAGCGAACTATCATCAAATGGGAGCTTTAAAATAGGAGATAATGCCTTCAAACTGATAAAAGAGAATTTCATCGGCGGGTACTGCTCTGATGAGAAAACGATAGAAACGATAAAGCGATATTTTGATGATTACAATTATCTAATTGATCCACATACTGCGGTTGCAGCTGAAGTTTCAGATAGATTATCGGATAAAAAGCGTCTTGTTGCAGCAACAGCGAACCCTTATAAATTCTCAGATGTTATCGCTAAAGCATTAAACCTCTCGGATGATGCAACGGCAGAGGAGATAAGCATAGCAACAAAAACGAAAATTCCGACTCCACTTCAAGATCTTGATAAAAAGCAGATAAGATTCAAAGATTGCTTTGATAAAAATGACCTATTCTCGGCTATTGGTGATTACTGGGAGATATAGTATGAGCTTGTTTGTTATTGGAGATTTGCATCTTTCGCAGGCGGTTGAAAGCAAAAAGATGGATATCTTTAAAGGGTGGGAAAATTATACCGAGCTTTTATTTAAGCATTGGAACGACAGGGTGCGGGATTGTGATACCGTTGTTATTCCGGGGGATATCAGCTGGTGCACGACCCTTGAAGAGGGTTTTCTCGATTTTCAGTTTATTGAAAATCTGCCGGGAAAAAAGATAATATTAAAGGGAAACCATGACTATTGGTTCGCTGGGCGCAAAAAATTTGAAGATTATCTTTTTAAATATGGATTTGGCTCGATGTCGCTTTTGCATAACAATAGCATAGAAGCGGAAGGGGTAACCCTCTGCGGAACTCGAGGATGGATAAACGAGAAGAGCGACCCTGCCGGTATAAAAATTATTGAGCGAGAGGCTATACGGCTTGAGGCCTCGATAAAAACGGCAAAAGAGGGTAGCGAGATAATAGTGTTTCTTCATTATCCGCCGTTATATGGCAATGATATCTGTACTCCTATCATAGATGTTTTGAAAAAATACAAGATAAAAAGATGCTACTATGGTCATCTTCACGGGCCGAGTTTGAAAAATGCATTTAGAGGTTTTTATGACGAAATATTCATAGATATTATTTCGGCGGACTATCTAAAATTCAAACCATTAAAAATTCTGTAAAAAAATATAGATTTTTAGCGGAAATGTGATATAATATAGATTGGTGTTTGAGGAAATAACATCGACCGCCTTTTATCACTTCTTTAAAAGGACAAAAAAATAACTAAATTAATAAAGTTTTTGGAGGAAAAAATGAAACTAATCAGCAGTGAGAAAATCGAAACAAATAAGTACGAGCTTAAAATAGCCGTATCGAAAGAAGAGTTTGAGAGTGCGGTTACCGATGCATTTAATAAAAACAAAAAGAACATAAATGTCCCGGGCTTTAGAAAAGGCAAAGCACCGAGAACCCTTATCGAGAAGATGTATGGCAAAGAGATGTTCTATAACGAAGCTATAGAGGCAACATACGGCAAAGCTTATGATGAAGCTGTTGTTGAAGCTGCTATTGAGCCTGTTGATATGCCGCAAGTTGAGCTAATATCAACAGAGTTTGACAATGGATACGAGTTCTCAGCTGTTGTTTTTGTGAAACCTGAGATAACAGTTAAAGATTATAAAAAGATAAAGGCAGAGGCTGTTGAAGTTAATGTAGCTGATGATGAAGTTAAAACAGAGATAGACAGAACTCTTGATAAAAATGCAAGGGTAGTAACTGTTGAAGAGAGAGCGGCAGCAGATGGAGATATCGCAAACATCGACTTTGAAGGTTTTGTTGATGGTGTTGCTTTTGAGGGTGGTAAAGGTCAAAACTACGACCTAACTCTCGGTTCAGGAACTTTTATTCCAGGATTTGAAGATCAGGTAGTTGGTAAAGAAATTGGTGCTTCGTTTGATGTTAATGTTAAATTCCCAGCGGAATATGGTGCTGAAAACTTAGCTGATAAAGATGCTGTATTTAAAGTTACTCTAAACTCGCTAAAGGTTCGTGAGCTACCAGCTTTTGATGATGAATTCGTTAAAGATGTAAGTGACTTCAATACAGTTGCAGAGTATACTGAAGATGTTAAAGCGAAAATGCTTGAAGCAAAGAAGAAAAATTCAGATGCAGAGCTTGAGAATGCACTGATGGACAAGGTTATAGAGGGCATCGAGGGTGAGATTCCAGAAGTTATGTATGATAGAAAAGTGGATCAGCTAATTGAAGATACCGCTCGCCGTCTACAAAGCCAAGGGCTAAATCTTGAAACATACCTAAAATATACAGGTATGGAGATGGCAGACTTTAGAAGAACATTTGAAGAGCAGGCAACAAAACAGGTTAAAATAAGACTTGCACTTGAGAAAATAGTTGAGGTTGAGGGTATTTCTGCAACTGATGAGGAGATTGAGGCTGAATTTGCGAAAATTGCCGAGATGTATAAACTTGAAGTTGAGAAGGTTAAAGAAGTATTCCCACAGACTGAAGTTGTAAAAGAAGTTTCACTTAACAAAGCAATCGACTTAATTCGCGACACTGCTGATGTTAAAATAGTTAAAGAGAAGAAAACGGAGACTAAAGCTGCTGCAAAAAAACCAGCTGCAAAGAAAGCACCAGCGAAGAAAGCTGCTGCAAAGAAGACTGAAGAGAAATCAGAAACAGCTGCTGCAGAGAAAAAAGCTCCTGCAAAAAAAGCGCCAGCAAAAAAACCAGCTGCAAAAAAGCCGGCTGCAAAAAAAGCTAAGGCTGATGATGCAGAATAGTTTTCACTCAAATATTTAGGAGATAGGTGAATTATGAGTTTAGTACCAATAGTAGTTGAACAGACAAGCAGAGGCGAGAGAAGTTATGATATCTATTCAAGACTGTTAAACGACAGAATTATAGTTTTAAGCGAAGAGGTAAACGATGTTACGGCGTCGTTAATCGTAGCGCAACTTCTATACCTCGAAGGACAAGATCCAGATAAAGATATCCAGTTTTATATAAACAGTCCTGGCGGTTCTGTAACTTCTGGGATGGCTATATATGACACGATGAACTATATAAAATGCGACGTTTCAACAATATGTATCGGTATGGCGGCTTCAATGGGTGCATTTCTATTAAGTTCGGGAGCGAAGGGAAAGAGATTTGCACTTCCAAACTCTGAGATAATGATACACCAACCACTTGGAGGTATGAGAGGTCAGACTTCTGATATTAAAATCCATGCTGATAGGTTTATAGCTATCCGCGACAATCTAAATAAAATTCTTGCTGAAAATACAGGTAGACCTATTGAAGTTATCGCTCGTGATACCGATAGAGATAATTTTATGACGGCGAGAGAAGCTGCAGACTACGGTCTAATTGATACAGTTATAGATAAAAGATGAGGTAACACTTAATGGCAAAATACGAATATGAAAACCCTTATTGCAGCTTTTGCGGTAAAACCCAAGATAAAGTTGAAAAACTAATAGCGGGACCTGAGGGTTTTATCTGTGACGAATGCGTTATGCTTTGCAAAAAGATAATAGACGAAGAGGTTGTTGAGCGACGTAAAAATTCGAAATTCACAGATGATAGCTCTGATGTTACCGTTTTAAAACCAGCTGAGCTAAAAGCGGTTCTTGATGATTATGTTATAGGGCAAGAAGATGCTAAAAAAGCGCTGTCGATAGCTGTTTATAATCATTATAAAAGAGTTTATTTCAACGATAACGATTCAATAGATCTGCAAAAGAGCAATATTTTACTGCTCGGTCCTACCGGTGTTGGTAAAACTTTGCTTGCGAAAACCCTTGCAAGAACGCTCGGTGTTCCATTTGCTATAGCTGACGCTACAACGCTCACTGAAGCGGGATATGTTGGTGAGGACGTTGAGAATGTTCTCTTAAAGCTAATTCAAGCAGCAGACTATGACATTGAAAAAGCTGAAATGGGTATCATTTATATCGACGAGATTGATAAGATAACAAGAAAGAGCGAAAATCGCTCTATCACCCGTGATGTTAGCGGTGAGGGTGTTCAACAAGCTCTTCTTAAAATTATCGAAGGGACTGTTGCGAATGTTCCACCGAGCGGTGGTAGAAAGCATCCGCACCAGGACTTTATCCAGATAGATACTACTAATATCCTCTTTATCTGCGGTGGTGCTTTTGAGGGTATGGAGAAGATAATCGAGAAGAGAGTAGCATCTTCTGCTATTGGTTTTGGAGCGAAAGTTCAGAGTAAAAAAGAGCTTGATGCAATGAATCTTCTGCAAAAGGTTGAGCCGATTGATCTTGTGAAATACGGTCTAATACCAGAAATTGTCGGCCGTCTTCCTGTTATAACTTCGCTGACAGCGCTCTCAGAAGAAATGTTAGTAGAGATAATAACAAAACCGAAAGATGCTATTATAAAGCAGTATAAAAGGCTGTTTGAGCTTGATGATGTTGCTATAAAGTTTTCAGATGAGGCAGTGCTTGAAATAGCAAAAAAAGCGGTCGAGCGAAAGACTGGAGCGCGCGGTATCCGTTCAATTATGGAGGATATTCTATCTGATATAATGTATGATGTGCCAAGTGACCATGAAATTTCGCATATTGAGATAACGAAAGAAACGGTTTTAGAGGGTGCAGAGCCTATTTATGAGCGGGATTCTTCGAGGGTTTCAAAGTCACTTAAAATAAAGAGCAAACAACAGGCGAAGACAAATAAAAATTATGCTTAACGTTAAACCGCTCTTTTGAGCGGTTTAAATATTTATCTTTAAAAAAACACACAAATGTAGTATAATTAAGAAAATAAAAACTACTGCAAGAGGATGGTGAAGTTATGAGCAGTTACAGTTTTATGAATAATACCTACCCTATGGTAGCGCTTCGAGGATTTGTTATTTTTCCGTCGATGGTGCTAAACTTTGATGTAGGAAGAAAAAAATCAATAGCGGCTATACGTCGTGCAATGGAGACTGACCAACTTATATTTTTATCAGCACAAAAGGATTTGAGCATTGATGATCCCAGTGAAGATGATGTTTTTAAAGTTGGAGTTATCTCAAAAATCAATCAGATAATCAAAACAACAGATGGTGGAGTTAAGGTTATGGTTGAGGGTATCTGCAGAGCAAAAATTGAGAGCTTTGTAGCTACTGAGCCTTTTTTGATGGCGCAAGTTATTGAGCATCCACTGCAAAAGGTTAAAAATGTTAATAAAAATGATGCTTTAATGAGAACTATAAAGATGCTCTTTGATGAATATTCAGCGCTTAGTCCGCGTATGCCGAAAGATATAATAAGCAATATTCATCTTATGAATGACCCGGTAGAGCTTGTTGAGTTTATTTCTGGCAACCTTGTTTTTAAAGCACTTAATGCTCAGAAAATCCTTGAGCAGTCAAACCCAACGAAACGTTTAGAGCAGCTTGTCTTGATGATGGAGAGCGAGAACAGTATTCTATCCCTTGAGCAGGAGATACTTGAAAATGTTCGTGAGCAGATGGATAAAAACCAAAAAGATTACTTTTTGCGCGAACAGCTCAAAGTTATTTCAAATGAGCTCGGCGAGGGTGAAGAGGCTGAAGAAGAATACTATAGATATAAAGAGAGCATAGAAAAACTCGGTGCACCAAAAGAGGTGACGGATAAGCTAAACAAGGAAGTTGAGAGGCTTGTAAAACTGCCATATAGCTCGCAAGAGGCGGCGGTGGTGAGGAATTATATCGAAACCTGTCTTGAGCTTCCATATAGCGTTAAAACGAAAACAAATACGAATATTGATAAAGCTCGAAAAACCCTTAACCGTGACCATTACGGACTTGATAAAGTTAAAGAGAGGGTTTTGGAAGTTTTAGCGGTGCTAACCCTCAAAGAGAAGGTTGATGGGCAGATTATCTGTCTTGTTGGGCCTCCAGGTGTTGGTAAAACTTCTGTTGCGAAGT
Source organism: uncultured Oscillospiraceae bacterium (assembly GCA_964369635.1). Taxonomy (GTDB): domain Bacteria; phylum Bacillota; class Clostridia; order Oscillospirales; family Ruminococcaceae; genus CAYJGN01. The sequence goes on along the minus strand of CAYJGN010000001.1, from coordinate 5,423 downwards.
CAGTTGCGAAAGCTATGGGCAGAAACTATGTGCGAATTGCTCTCGGTGGTGTTCGCGATGAGTCGGATATAAGGGGACATAGAAAAACATACGTAGGCTCTATGCCTGGCCGTATTATCGATGGATTTATAAAGGCGAAAAGCAAAAATCCTCTTATTTTACTCGATGAAATAGATAAGCTTTCAAGCGACTATAAGGGGGACCCTTCGTCTGCTCTTCTTGAGGTGCTTGATAGTGAGCAGAATATGCATTTTAGAGATCATTATATCGAGATGCCTTTTGATGTTAGTGAGGCGCTATTTTTAACAACAGCAAACACTCTATCGTCAATTCCAGCACCTCTTCTTGATAGAATGGATGTTATCGAGCTTGGTAGCTATACAAGGGATGAGAAGTTTAATATCGCAAAAAAATATTTAATAGCAAAGCAGATGGAGAAAAATGGTATTAAAAAAGGTCTGCTTAAAATAAAAGATGATGCAATTTTTGAGGTTATTGATAGGTATACAAGAGAATCAGGTGTTAGAACACTTGAGCGTGAGATAGCGAAAATTGCCCGTAAAACTGCGATGAAGATTGTTGATGAGAAGATAACTTCTTATACCGTTACAAAAAACGAACTTAATGATCTGCTTGGTAAACCAAGATATAACGATGATTTAGCGGCAAAGAAAAATCAAGTTGGTGTTGTTAATGGTCTTGCATGGACTTCTGTTGGCGGTGAGCTTTTAACTATTGAAGTTGCAACTATGCCGGGTAGCGGGAAAATTGAGATAACAGGTAATCTTGGTAAGGTTATGGAAGAGAGTGCAAAAGCGGCGGTTTCTTATGTGAAGAGCATTTCAGATAAGCTAAAGCTACCTGAAAACTTTATATCAAAGATTGATGTTCATATACATGCACCAGAAGGAGCTATTCCAAAAGATGGCCCATCTGCAGGTATAACTATAACTACAGCGCTTATATCCTCGCTATTAAATATCCCTGTTCGCCATGATGTTGCGATGACTGGCGAGGTAACGATAAGGGGTAGAGTGTTACCAATTGGTGGACTAAAGGAAAAAAGCATGGCGGCGCATCGCTCAAAGCTTAGTACCATTATTATGCCATTTGAAAATATAAAGGATCTTGATGATATAGACTCTGCAGTGCGCGAGGATTTAAAGTTTGTTCCTGTTAAAAATGTTCTTGATGTTATTGTATCGGCACTTGTTGATACCGAGATTAGTGAATACGCATATCTTGAAAATGCAAAAGTAAATTTAACAGCAGAACAGCTTGCGAATCCGGATTATGCTATATCATAGAGGGAATTATGAAGTTTAGCAGTATTAAATTTGATTTTGAAATATCAGCAGTGCAGAATAGCGGATTACCGGAGATAGATAGGCCGGAGGTTGTCTTCTGTGGCCGTTCAAACGTTGGGAAATCCTCGCTTATAAACAAAACGATGGGAAGGCGAGGGCTTGCCCGTGTTTCGGCAACGCCTGGAAAAACAGCAACAATAAACAGCTATCTTGCTAAGGAAATTCGCATAATAGATTTACCGGGTTATGGGTATGCTAAAAAGTCGAAGAAAGAAAAATCGCTTTTCTCGTCAATTATAACCGAGTATCTTTTTTCTCGTGAGTTTGATTTAGCTGTTGTGCTTGTTGATTTAAGGCATAATGCAATGGAGATAGACCTTGCAATGATAGAGCAGCTTGTTGCGGGCGAGATACCATTTATAATTTCTTTTACAAAAGCAGATAAACTTTCACCGAAAAAAGGTGAAGAAACTATAAATTCATTTCGAGAAAAACTTTCGTATTTTGATGATATAGTTCATGTTGTTACCTCTTCAGAGAAGGGATGGGGGATAGATGAGCTTCAAAATATTTTAGTTGAGATAATCGGGGATTAATTGTTTAAGGTTTATTTGGTAGTAAAAATCAGAAAATCTCCGTTGTATTTCGGGGATTTTTAAGGTTTTATAATAATAAATTTAAGGTTTTGAAAAGGGGTAGAAATGTTTATTAATAAAGGACTTGATACAGACAGTAATGGGATTTTAACCTATGAGGGAGTGCGGACAACTGATTTAGTAGAGCAGTATGGTACGCCGCTCTATGTTATGAGCGAGAAAAAAATTATTGAGAATATAAAGAGCTTTAAAAGTTCAATTGATAAGTATTACGGTGGAAATGGTCTTGTAGCCTATGCAAGTAAAGCTTTTTCTTGCGTTTCAATTTATAACATTTGCAACGAGCAGGGAATTGGTTGCGATGCGGTTTCTATCGGTGAGCTTTATACTATAAGCAAATCCTCGCTGCCGATGGAAAAGGTCTTTTTCCATGGCAACAACAAAACCCTTGATGAGATTGAATTTGCAGTTATGCATGGTGTTGGCTATATAGTTGTTGATAACTTAAACGAGCTTATGCTTTTAAACTCTGTTGCAAGCATAGGCGCTAAAAAGGTTAAAATACTGCTTCGGATAAAACCGGGAATTGATGCACATACTCACGATTTTATAAGAACAGGGCAGATAGACTCGAAATTCGGCTTTGCCCTTGAAACTGGTGAAGCATATGATGCTGCAAAGCAAGCTATCACCTATAGCAACTTAGAGCTTGTTGGCGTTCATTGCCATATAGGATCGCAGATATTCGATATCGACCCTTTTGTTCTTGCAGCTGAGCGTTTAATAGAGTTTATAGGTAAAGTCCGCGATGAATTATCACATAGTATGACTGTTCTAAACCTCGGTGGTGGCTTTGGAATTAAATACCTTGATGAGCATGACCCTGAGGATAGTGCAAAATATATGGAAAAGGTATCTGTTGCGGTACATGATAAGTGTAAAGCTTTATCGCTTGATGTGCCTTTTATCGTTATTGAGCCCGGCAGAGCGGTTGTTGGTGACGCTGGGATAACGTTATATAAGGTTGGTGGTATTAAAGAGATACCAAACATAAGAACTTATCTCTCGATTGATGGCGGAATGACCGATAACCCGAGATACGCTCTATATAAATCAGATTATAGCGCAGTTATCGCAAATAAAGCTACAATGCAAAAAGATGCTGTCGTGACTATTGCTGGTAAATGCTGTGAGAGCGGAGATTTAATTCAAGAGAATACCGCTATTCAATCTCCTGAAGTTGGAGATATATTAGCAGTCCTTTCAACAGGTGCTTATAACTATTCGATGGCTTCAAACTATAATAGAATAACAAGAGCAGCAGTTGTTTTTGTAAGCGATGGTGAATCGAGAGTTGTTGTTAAAAGAGAAACCCTTGATGATCTTATTAAAAATGATGTTTATTAATCGCCTTGCAGATATTTACTTTTAGACTTTAGTGTGTTAAAATTTAGGTACAAATAATTTTAACAGTCATTTTAAGGAGATTGAAATGAACAGTAAACTATCGAATGATTTTGTGACCGATCTATTTAAGGCAGTATTATCGCTTGAAACTATTGATGAGTGCGATAAATTTTTTGAGGATATCTGTACAGTACAAGAGCTTCGCGCCTTATCGCAACGTCTTTGTGTTGCAAAGATGCTAAAAGAAGGTAAAGTTTATAATGATATTGTCAAGGCGACAGGTGCAAGCACTGCAACTATAAGCCGTGTAAACAGAGCGCTTCAATTTGGTGATGGCGGGTATGATACCGTTCTTGAAAGGCTTAAATAATGTATAGTGATGCGTTTTGCAAAGTCTATGATGAGCTAACTTTAAATGTTGATTATGAAAAAATAATTAATTTTATTATGAGCAAATCAGAAAGCCTTGAAGAGGGGAGTATTGCCCTTGATCTTTGTTGCGGAACAGGGACGATTAGCAAGATGCTAACCGATAGGGGCTTTGAGAGTATTGGTGTTGACTCATCATTTGATATGCTTATTTACGCACGCGAAAAAGACGATAAGACTGTTTATTTAAATCAAGATGTAACAGAGCTCGACCTTTATGGCACTATTAATCTTGCAACTTGTGTTTTGGATGGGTTTAATCATCTAAGTTGTATTGAAGATTTCAGAGAGGTTATAGAGAGAGTTTCTCTTTTTACTGAAAAAGATGGTCTTTTGATTTTTGATATAAACAGCAGGTACAAGCACAGCGAGGTTATGGGTAATAATGCATTTATCTACCCACTTGATGATATCTATACAACATGGCAGAATGAATATGATGAAGAGAGCGGCTCGGTTGATATATTTCTTGATTTTTTTATTAAGTCGGGAGATAGATATATAAGAGAAGAGCAGAGTTTTAGAGAAATTCTAATAGAGCCTCTGCTTGCTGTTGAAATTTTAAAAGAAAATGGTTATGAGATTATATCGGTAACTGATGACTATACTGAAAATCAGGTATCAGAAAAAACAGAAAGAATAACATTTGTTGCGAGGAAATTGTATGGGCAAAATAATAAGATGCATATCAAATGATGGAGCGATATCGCTTATCATTTCAGATAGCAAAGATATAGTGCAAAAAGCGCACGATATCCATAATACTACACCTGTAGTTTCAGCGGCTCTCGGCAGATTGCTCACAGGAGCTGCTTTAATGGGGGTATCGCTTAAAGGGGAGCGAGATAGCATAACTCTAAGGCTCAATGGAAAAGGCCCCACAGGGACCATTTTAGCGGTCTCAGATAGCTATGGAACAGTAAAAGGGTATGCGATAAATAGCGATGTTGATCTACCGCTAAACGATATAGGCAAGCTTGATGTTAAAGGAGCTGTTGGTACGGACGGCTTTTTAACGGTTATAAAAGATATCGGTTTAAAAGAGCCATATGTTGGGCAAACTCCAATAGTCAGCGGTGAGATAGCGGAAGATTTAACCCATTATTTTGCGACGAGCGAGCAGACTGGCTCTGTCACGGCGCTCGGTGTTTTAGTTGATACCGATCATTCTATTAAAGCGGCAGGTGGTTTTGTTATATCGCTTCTGCCAGGAGCAGATGAGCGGACAATAAAAGCTGTTGAAGAGGATATAAATAAGCTGTTGCCGATAACAACTCTTCTAACAGAAGAAGTGGATTTGTACAATATAGCTAAAAAAATCCTTCCAAGTTTTACACTTGAAATTTTAGATTCCTTTGAAAATAGTTATGAATGTAATTGTAGTAAGAAAAGAATATTAAAAGCATTTAAAAATATTTCTAAAGATGAAATTTTAGCAATAGCAGATGAGGATAAAGGGGCGGAAGTTGTCTGTCATTTCTGCGATAAAAAGTATAATTTTTCCGAAGAAGAGTTGAGGGAAATTGTTGAAAATTGACAAATGAAAAGTATTTGTAAAAAAAATCATAAAAGCTATTGACAATTCGGAAAATCTGTTGTATTATAGTTTTCGTCGCTAAACGAAGCGACACTGTGGGAGCATAGCTCAGCTGGGAGAGCATCTGCCTTACAAGCAGAGGGTCAC